>JBELAB010000384.1:0-3388 GCA_049509275.1 Syntrophobacteraceae bacterium
CTCCAACGAGCTTCATGGCCTTCTTAATATCTCCGGTCAGGTCTTTATCCAGTGGGGTGGCCATGATCATCCCGACCAAGGACCTTTGCCCATCGGTGTAATAGTTTGGATGGAGATGAGACCATTCGACCGGAGCTCCTCCATTAATCAAACTCTCAGCCGGTTTCTCGAAATAATCCTTGGGTATGGGTGCATTTTTAATAAATTCCCCATACTGCATCAACTGAGTATCCCTCATCCTCCAGACACCTGTCTGCCCCGGGTCATCCAGGTCTGCAACCCCATGGGCACGCTCCACGCCCATAAGTCCCAAGGCTGCAACGCCTGCCCCGCAATACTTAGCCACATTCTCGATAAACTTTCTTCGGGTAACCTCCTTAGACTTCATCTTCCTTTCTCCTTTTTGAAAGTTAAAGGTCAGTATGGCCTGCCTTGTCCGAAATGACTTTCCTCCTCCCGATTGCCTACCTTTTTCGAAATGACTTTCCTCCTCCCGTCTTGAGATTTTGTTTCCGCCATAAACTTACACCCATGGACCCATCCCATGCCTGCTCATCTGAGTTTCAACAGTTCTTTTTCGTAGAGGGGTGAAATATAAAAAGGTGACATCTTTCCCGCATTTTATCAGCTATACGAAAAAGTATACTGTTTAATAATCGGGTTGTCAAAATAATTGTTCAGGGTTGGCATTGCACCTATCCTGCCCGATTGTGTACTGAAAGCAGATTTTACTGCCTTCCCTGTGCTTTGGTTCTCAATGGGGGATGGGAACGGCCCCCGTACTACTTCCTTCAATAACTCGTGTACACCAGCAATCCGACCCATCAGGTCTGTCTCAGATTGCGACGCAGCACCTTGACCGCTGCTGTTTTCGGGATCGCATCGATGATTTCGAGGATGCGTGGGCCAATATCGCGGGCCCCGTTCAGCGACGCCATGGACAACAGGGCCTTCAGACCGGCGACGGCAAAAACCACAGCCCCCAAGATGCAAGGGAAGGCGGGCATAGGCGGCTTGAGTCTGTTCTTCTCTTCCGGTAACGCAAATATCATGATGAGCAAAACCGCTGTTCCGATGAACTCAGAGAAGAAACCGGCATAAAGGGGAACCTTTGCACCGATAGACTTCATCGCGTACCGACCGGACCATTTGTGTTCCGTGGAATCTACACGTCCTTCTCAGTTAGTGTTACATCCGCAAGTTAGATTGTATGTAAGCAACCAGCAGTTTCCCGCTTTACGTCCACTCGAAGGGGCGTGCATAAATTTCATTGTCCGAATGAAATATCTAAGAGTGAGCAAATAGGTGCACGAAATGGGCCAACCCCAAGTTGATACTCTCTGTCGGGAGAACGCCGTCCAGGTTGGGGCTTGCGTGAAAACAGAGAAAGCAATCATGTGTCAAGTCTCACCTTGCGACACATGACGCGTCAGAATGACACGCCATGAGACACGCAATCCCGCGCGCAGGCGTCAAGGGCAGAATAAAAGGGAGCATTCGAGCAGGTGAGGTCGGGGGTCGGGCCGAAAGCGCCGGGATAAACCGGCATGGAGCAGGGGATGAAAGAGCCCCACATAAAAGGAGGAACTGCTCCATTATGGCCCCGAGTCATGTGCGGACAGCCGCCGGGCTGCACGTAATGCGTTGGCCCGAACCCGTCGTTCGTAGACTTTCATAATCCAATGCCTTCCGGGGGCCGTTCAACCACTCCAAAGAGAACTCAGCTTGCTTGCGACTTGTCAATTACACGAATTCGGGATAAAAATCCTCCCGGAATCGGGGGATTGATGCATGTCACAATTATCAAAAAGGCAAGCGGCAGTTGAAAGTCTGTGTTTACAGACTGGGGAAGCTTAGGCCATGAAGGGAGAAGATACTCCTGTGCAATTTTTAATCCGTTCAAGCTCAGTTTTGCTCTGTAATCTGCGTGGGACTTGGCGCACAACGGTGCCGCATTGTCGCTTGTGCCCGGACCACTTTGCGACTCTGGGACTATGTGATGAACCTCCACACCGATTGCTTGGCGCCGGCAACACCGAAATGCGGCCCTTTGTTTGACATAGAGCCTTAATGTTAGGAAGGAGAAAGTGCAATGGCACATGCTGGGAAAGGTGTAAAGGAACTATTTGACGAGGTGATAAATAAGGGTCTGTGCACCGGGTGCGGCGCGTGCATTACGGGGTGCCCTTACATAGTGGCTCATGGGGGCAGAATTGTGGTGCTGGACAAGTGCACCGGCGCCGAAGGAGATTGCTACAAACACTGCCCCAGGACCTCTTTTGATATGGACGGCGTAAACAGGGCGGTTTTCGGAACAGTTTACAGTGAAGGAGGAATAGGCCGGGTCCTCGATATCCTTATGGCCAGGGCAAAGGACCCTGAAATCAAAAAAAGAGGGCAGGACGGTGGAACGGTAACGAGTCTGCTCGCCCTGGGGCTTCACGAGGGGCTGATGGATGTTGTCGCTTGTACCCGCATGGACGAAGATAGGGCGCCCCACGGGTACCTGGCGAGAAGCCGGCGGGAATTGCTCCAGTGTGCCGGGTCAAGTTATGAAGTCGGCTTCGGGTTGGAAGCGTACCGAAGTCTTCCCAAAGAGAGCACGGAAAGGTTGGCGATAGTGGGCACCGGATGTCAAATCGAAGCTGTGGGCAAGATGAAACAGTGCTCTCCTAAAAACAGTCCCGATCCGCAAAATATCGGGTTCACGCTGGGTCTCTTTTGTGGCTGGGCGCTTTCCCCAAGGACCTTCCACCCGTATCTGAAAACGATGTGTGAGCTTTCGCAGGTTTGTAAGTTCGAGATACCTCATACGCCTCATTACTCGTTTGACTTTCACTTTGAAAATCAGGACATCAGCTCCGTTTCCCTGGATGAGATCAAACCCTATATCAATTCGGGCTGTCACTATTGCTGGGATCTGACGGCGGAATTCTCCGATATTTCGATTGGTTCAGCCGGTTCTGCCTTTCCGGGCTGGAATACCGTGCTCGTCCGCAGTCCGAAAGGGGCCGATCTAATCGCGCTGGCGAAGCGGAAAAACATTATCGAAATTCAGGCCCTGCCGGAGAAAAGGATAGAGCATTTGAAATCGGTTGCGCTCAAAAGAAAGAGGGCCGCAGTTAAAAAAATCACGGAAAAAACCGGCAGCGAAAAGGACCTTCTATATTTGGGCGGCCTGTCGGAATCCATCGCGCATGAGTTCCTGGCTCAATAGACGAGTCCTTGATTGATGAAGCATCAGGAGGTGACAAATGGCAAATATTGCAGTGAACAGGCCCGGATCGACAGTGCTCCTGATGGGCAACGAAGCGGTTGCACGGGGGGCGCTCGAAGCGGGTGTCGGGGTGGCGGCCGCCTATCCCGGAAGCCCAACCTCGGAGGTCAT
>JBELAB010000385.1:0-3386 GCA_049509275.1 Syntrophobacteraceae bacterium
TGAGGTGCAAAATCAAGGTCCACTACATCTCCGCGATCAGGAACGTAATTAATTACCAAATCTCGGCTCCTTGAGGTTCTCCAGTTTCAATCTCCTTGTGGATGTTTTTCTCGGTGATGCCCTCGAGCATTTTGCATAAAGAGTATTTCGGTTTTGAGTGTATCGGCTTGACAAACATCCCACCCCCTGAGATGGATAATTCGACAGTTGTGTTCTCCCGAACTTTCAACTGCGTGGCGAAATGGGTGGGAATTCTCAGGGCCAAACTGTTCCCCCATTTCTTAATAACAGGCATTCTCATCCTCCCTTCAGATAACCCCTCCTATTTGGTATGGTTTCTTAAACAAGAATAGTTGTGTGGCGAGTTGAAACAATGTATATACATTTCGGACAATAAGTCAAGTCAAAATAAAATAAATACGGTGACCACAGTATTTTTCGGCTACATGCGTGGAAAACTTTAACTTTTGGGCCGGGCGGCAATAGATTGCCACTTTGCAACTTTCACCCGCCACCAAAAAACACATTTCGGCGACAGCAGGAACGTGAACAGCAATAGTTTGGTTACGGCATCACCATAGGTAGAATCTGGTGCGGGGCCGTAGAACATATTATACTAAAAAACTTCCTGGACTCAAAATGCCCCACTACCCGGAAATTTACAGGACTATGTCAAACTTGATAGCTCCGAGAATATCTGCACGGTCTTGGACTACCGCGCCATCGTCATTCCGGCGGCGCTTTTGAGCCGGAATGCAGCAGATTTTCGGAGGTTAGTATAACAGCTATAGCCGGCGCTTCAAATTGGCAACCGATACCTTTAAAGGCCCTGACGAGACACAAGAACCTGGATTCCGGCTTAAACACTGCCTGAATGACGACCTGACTCCCGGAAATGTCAAACTCTGCGAGTCCGCCGGCAGAGCCGGAGGATTACCCTGTTATTCAGGCGACCTGTTTTGAATCGTCCTCGGCTATTCTGGCCTTTACTTCGTCCAGGAATTTCTTCAGCTCCTCGCCGTCTATCGATTCTTTTTCAAGCAGGATTTTGGCCAGTTTTTCAAGCATATCGCGCCGCTGAGTTAGAATCCTGCTCACACTGCGGTGCGTTTCTTCGATTATGCCGGCTATCTCCTCGTCAATCTGCTGGGCGGTCTTTTCGCTGAACTCCCTGCCTTGTGAACCCAAACCAAGATCAAGGTGGGCAGAGCGCGAATCGCTGACAAAGGTAAGGGGGCCGAGCTTTTCGCTCATTCCGTATTCCATGATCATGCGGCGGGCTATGTCCGTTGCGCGCTGAAGGTCATTCTGAGCGCCGGTCGAGATGTCGCCGAAAATGATTTCCTCTGAAACCCTGCCGCCGAGCAGCACCTTCAGTCTGCCAAGAAGTTCGTCGCGCGTCATGAGGTATCTGTCTTCGGTCGGCAACTGCTGGGTGTACCCCAGGGCAGCGATACCGCGCGGAATAATGGAGATTTTGCTGACTGGATCGGTGTTGGGAAGCACCATTGCTACAAGCGCGTGGCCGGATTCATGATAGGCGACGATTTCCTTCTCTTTGGGGTTCATCACCCTGTTTCTTTTTTCGATCCCGCCGATTATTCGGTCGGCGGCTTCTTGAAAGTCGGCCATTGTGACCTCTTCCCGGTCGCGTCTTGCAGCAATCAAAGCCGCCTCATTGATGAGGTTGCCAAGATCGGCTCCCACGAACCCCGGCGTCATGGCCGCAATTTTCTTTAGCTCGACGTCAGGACCCAGCGTGACCCCTTTTGCATGAACAAGCAAAATAGCTTCCCGGCCTCGAATGTCGGGCTTGTCGATTGCCACGTGCCGGTCGAAACGACCGGGTCTCAGCAATGCCTGGTCGAGTATTTCGGGACGGTTTGTCGCGGCCATTATGATTACTCCGGCCCTTTGATCGAAACCGTCCATCTCAACCAGGAGCTGGTTCAATGTCTGCTCCCTTTCATCATGCCCTCCTATCGGATTCAGGCCGCGAGCCTTTCCCAGCGCATCCAACTCGTCCACAAATATGATGCAGGGAGCGTGTTCCTTGGCCTGGCCGAAAAGATCACGAACTCGCGCTGCGCCTACACCAACGAACATCTCTACGAACTCCGAACCGCTCATGCTGAAAAAAGGCACTTCGGCTTCTCCAGCCACGGCGCGCGCAAGCAGAGTTTTGCCCGTTCCAGGTGCGCCGACGAGCAGAACACCCTTTGGGATTTTGCCTCCGAGCTTCTGGAACTTTCCCGGCTCCTTCAAAAATTCAACGATTTCCTCCAGTTCGGCTTTTGCCTCGTCTATCCCCGCCACATCGTCGAACCTCACGCCGATCTCTTTTTCGGCGTAGATCTTCACCTTGGCCTTGCCAACCGAGAGCACGCCCTGCGGGCCTCCCCCCATGCGCCGCATGAGAAAACTCCAGAAAAAGAAAAATATAGCCAATGGCAGCAGCCAGGAAATCAACACCCCCAGCCACTTATTATCGGCTGCACCGCTGTATTTTATCCCCTGCGCATCGAGATCCTTTACGAGATCGGGGTCTTCGACGCGCAGGGCGGAAACGGTGTTGTTCGGCTCCTTGCCATCTTTTAGAGTAGCTGTGACTTTGTCGGCGCCTATGATCACGGAGTCGATTTTTCCGGTCTTGATCAACTGCTTGAATTCGGAATACGAGATCCGGTTGGTCTGCTGTTCGCTGACGAAAGTTTGAAACCACATGATCACCAGCAAGGCTGCGATGAAGTACCAGATTGAAAAATGCACCTTCCGCTGCGACGGGTCGGATTTGCGGCCTCCATCCCCCGACGATCCTCTAAACCGGTCCACCAGCCTGTTCAACGGGTCTTTCTGTTCGTCATTCGCCATTTCTGTCAGTCCCCTCTTTTCAAGGAGCGGCGGGAAAGCGCCTTTAGCTTTGTTGGGGATTGCTCCCGGTTCTCAAAAATTCCTCTTGCACCAAACTCACTAAATATATTACAGCTCAGAGTCTATGCAATCGGGTATAAATAAAATAAGCCCATGTGCCTGCAAAGTATATCCGGTTCCCGAACATCAAAAGGCGCCCCTGAGCATAAAATTTGCTTGCACTCGCAAATTGAACTATTAATATAGACCTTAATGTTCGACCAGACTGTTCCACCAGGTGAATGAGGAGGCAAACTAGATGAGAAGCGGCAAATGTCTTCAGGTTGGATTAATTTCATTTTTGATTTTTACTTTCTTGTGTTCCCCGCTCGTGACCTGCACGTCAAGATTCAATACTGCCCTTGCCGCCGCAGAACAGACCATCGAACCTGAAGGCCCCAACGGCCACGCGGTGAATGATCCTTACGAGGGGCTTAACAGAAAGGTATTCGAGTTTAACGACCGAGTTTATTTTT
>JBELAB010000386.1:0-3380 GCA_049509275.1 Syntrophobacteraceae bacterium
AAGGATTATCACTGGCCCGGCAATATACGGGAACTGGAGAACCTGATCGAGCGCAGGCTTATTCATAAACGGGGCAAAGAAAAAAATGGGTGGTTGACGTTCGAACATTTCGATGCACCGAAGAAGACCGGCGATCCTGGTATGCTGCACGAGGGGGACCACGGCATACTTTTTCTTGACGAAGCCATGTCGCGGCACATCCGCCAGGCGCTTCAAATTTCCAATGGCAAAATAAGCGGCGCCGGAGGGGCTGCCCAGCTCCTTGGAACCAATTCCAACACCCTCAGAAGCCGAATGAGAAAATTGGGCATTTCCTTTAAATACACGGCGCGGTGACCTGCGTGAACATCAAGCAGGGGCCGGCCGTTGATAATGGAAATTGGCAATGAAATACGGGCAAACCCAAAATACTTTGCCAGGATAATCAATGGCTGCCCCCTTAATTTATGGGTAAAAGAACCTCAGTTCGATTGCTCGACTTTCCGGCGAAGTTTTATTAGAAGGGAGTCAAATGATTCTTTGGTCAGGATCGAACCGAACTGACCCCGGTAGTTATCGACGAAGCTGATTCCCTCGACTACCACGTCATAAACTTGCCACCGTCCCCCATCCTGGCGGAGCCTGTATTCTATCGAGATGTTATTATCGCCCTGATAAAGAATGTGAGTTTTGACGATGGCGTAGTCCCTGTCCAGTTTTTCAGAATCGTAGAATACTCGTTCGCTCGAGCCTGTATAATTCTCGATCCGGTTGATATATGTATTGAACAGAAGCTGTTTGAAAAGTTGGGCGAATTCCTGGCGCTTTTCAGGGGTTTGCTCTTTCCAGGGGCGCCCCAGCGCTCTTTTGGCCATTTCCTCGAAGTTGAAATATTCGTTCACTATAACCAGGATTTCATCCTTCCTTTGCCGCAAAGAGGGCGCCTGCCTCCTTTGAGAATCATGCAAAATCTGCAGGGCCCTTTCCGTGCCGCTCTGTATGACCGACATGGGGTTCTGTTGGCCCGGGAGAGCAGCGCGAATAAATTGGGCAGAGACAAGCAGCAACAGGACCCCCGATACGAAGAAAAACTTGCCTTCCTTCAATCGCCGCAACATTCTTTCCCTCCTCCAGCATATTGTCGAATTTTTCGGCGGATTGACCCCTCGGAGCAACCACTGCAATTTTCTATGGATTTCCACTATTTGAAGACCTAAAGAGGAAGAATTATCCATCCGAGAATGCCCATTAATAAAAACCCGGCGATTATCAGGATAAGTGCTCCAGGAATTGCTGCAACCTCCCTTTTGATTGTGAACCCCGCCTTTCTCCAGAATGACACATCAAAATCAGTTACTATGGCTTTCCGTCGCTCGTCCATCTTTTTACCCATCATCGTGGTTTTTTCATGTTGGTGGCCGCCTTACTCGAACTCATTTCCAAGGCGGCGCCGTGTTCAGCTCTTCCTGCTCGATCCATAACGTGTGGCTTATCAGTCCGAGATCTCCGAGCGCCGAACTTATCTCTCTGCCCAAAATGCTCCGGGACCCGGGGCCGGACTTCCACTGAAGATGGATACTGATATCGGTAGCATATCTCGCGTTGCAAAACACGGTCAATTTCAACAGCTTCTCGTCTGCAATGGATTGGAACATTTGGCTGCAGATGTCGAAGACCTTTCCGGCTTCGATAATCCCAGCCGTGCGAATGCTTATCATTTCAAGCCAGGTCATGCCATGATTCCTCCTCCTCAACCGGACTCCAGCGCCTGAACTCCCGAAGTTGTGGAGGCCGCACGAACCGGCCTTAGCTCTTAAGCCGGCAGGGTGAGCGGCTGGGGAAGCAAGGTGAGTCTGCCAAAGGAGTGGTAGATGCGCACGACCTCCATGCTGGAATAGAGCCATACTTGTACCAAAGTATTTTGCTGTTTAAATTCAGATACATAGTAAATTCCTTTGACTATAATTCACTATATATGGCATTTAATTCGTTAAATAGCGTTTAAGCGTTATATATCGTGAGTTTCTTTTACCGGCAGAAGCAAGCCATCGAGAGGGAGATCCATGCATGAAGTTAGATGAGAATGAGTTTTTCCGGCAGGCGACTCTGCGAATCTGCAGCAGTCTGGATATCGAAAAGGCTTTGTTCAACTGCCTGCAATACATTCGATTATTTATGCCCGCCTCCATGATGTCTCTCGGCCTGTTTGAACCAAGTACCGGGGTCGTTCGGAACCTCGCAATGGTGGACATTGCCGGGAGCAAAACAACTTTACCTCCCACTCAGTTGTCCAGGGAGGCCATCGAAGAGATTGAAGCCCATGCGGGGTCACGCGTCAGGATCATCGACCGGGGGGCAAACCCGGCATTAGCAAAGGTCCTCCGCCCCTATATCGACCTTTCGAACCATTCTGTTCTTGCCCTGGGACTTGAGATCGGAGACAAGCGCCTGGGAGCGTTCGCAGTGTGGGCGGAAGGAAAGTCGAGGTTCACCAAAGCGCATGTCCACCTGGTCTCGCTTTTGCGGGAACCCTTTGCGATAGCTATGTCCAATGCGCTCCGCTACGAAGAGGTTGTGAAGCTCAAAGATATAGTCGACGCAGAAAATCGGGAACTAAACCGGGAATTGCGGCATTTTTCAGGTGATGAAATCGTTGGGGCTGAGTACGGCCTGA
The DNA here is from genome assembly GCA_049509275.1 of Syntrophobacteraceae bacterium. Classification (GTDB taxonomy): domain Bacteria; phylum Desulfobacterota; class Syntrophobacteria; order Syntrophobacterales; family Syntrophobacteraceae; genus SbD1. The sequence goes on from JBELAB010000386.1 coordinate 2,654, forward strand.
AAGCAACAATGGATATGGTGCGGCAGGTAGCCCCGCTAAAAAGTCCGGTCTTGCTCCTTGGGGAGACGGGGGTCGGCAAGGAAGTTGTCGCCAACGCGATTCATTACACTTCATCCAGCAGAGGCGGTCCGTTCATCAAGGTTAACTGCGGCGCCATACCGGAAAATCTTCTGGACAGCGAACTTTTCGGACATGAAAGAGGTGCGTTTACCGGGGCGATTACCCAAAAAAGAGGACGCTTCGAGCGGGCCGATAAAGGAAGCATTTTTCTCGACGAAATAGGGGAATTGCCGCTTCAGGCGCAAGTCAGGCTTCTTCGCGTGCTTCAGCACAAAGAGATCGAACGGGTGGGCGGAACGAAGAGTATTCCGGTGGATGTACGCATCATTGCCGCAACCCACAGGAGCATGGAAGAAATGGTCCGGTCAGGAGCGTTTCGGGAGGACCTTTGGTTCCGGCTCGATGTATTTCCTATAATGATTCCCCCATTGAGGCGCCGTAAAGACGACATTCCAGCCCTGGTCCATTATTTTGTTGAGAGAAAATCAAAGGACCTCAAAATCTACCCCCCTCCTTCGGTTTCCGCCGAAGAGGTCGAACGCCTCAAGGATTATCACTGGCCCGGCAATATACGGGAACTGGAGAACCTGATCGAGCGCAGGCTTATTCATAAACGGGGCAAAGAAAAAAATGGGTGGTTGACGTTCGAACATTTCGATGCACCGAA
>JBELAB010000387.1:0-3365 GCA_049509275.1 Syntrophobacteraceae bacterium
TTTTGAGGCGGATTGTCCCGGTTGGTGTTGCTTTGCATTCGAATCCTCATGACTGGTTTGCGTTCGCACTGTACCTCTTCACCAACAAGCAGAATCAATGTAAGTACTTCAAAACCCCTTTTCATAAATCGCAACAAAATATACTATTGGCCAGCCGCGCGCCGGTCCGGAGGCCAGGCGCTATATTTCGAAAACAGGACCCGACTTTTTCGATGCTTTATTCTCGAAGCTTTTTTTTCTTGGCTATAGCGAATCTCTCGTGCCTCTCCAGCTACGGCGCCTTTTTCCTTTTTCCCCTCTTCATCACGGCCCATGGCGGGGACCAGGTCGACATCGGCATCATTATGGGAGTTTTCGCATTGTCTTCCGTCCTGTGCCGCCCCTGGATTTCAAATATGATCGACAGGGTCGGAAGGAAAAAAAGCTATGCGGCAGGCTCGATGATCATGACGCTCACGCCCCTTGCATACCTGTTTTTCAGAGGCGCTCTCGATAGTTTTTACCTTCCTCTGATTATGGTGCGGGTCGTTCACGGGATTGGATTCGCGATTTGCATTACTGCCGCATTTACCTATATTGCCGACATAATACCCGATGAACGTCTGAACGGAGGACTCGGGATGTTTGGGGTATCCGGGCTTATTGGGACCGCTCTCGGCCCGGTTCTGGCGGAGATCATCATCGACAGGGCGGGATTCGACCTTCTGTTCATCGTTGCCGCCGCTATATCCAGTGTGGGGCTGATAATCCAGTATCCACTGAAGGATACCTACGTTCGCCTGGTCAAGCCGGCTGAGTCCTCATTCTTTCTGGTCCTCCAAAAGAGGCGGGTTTTCATGATAGCCGCCATAGCCCTGCTTTTCGGGTTTGGGCTGGCAGCGGCAAACGGGTTCGTATCGCCGTATGCGAGCGCAAGGCGGATTTCTTTCATATCGCTCTATTACATCGCATACTCCAGCGCCGCAATCCTCACCCGGCTGTTGGGGGGCGGCTTTATTGACCGTAAGGGCGAAGACAGGATCATACCATATGCGCTGGCGCTCATGGGCGGGGGGCTGCTGTTACTGGTGTTCATGAAAGAGAGCGGTCTGCTCTTTTTTTCGGGGTTTGTGACCGGGTTCGGCCACGGGTTGCTCTATCCTGCGCTGAACGCCTATGCCCTCAGGGGGGAACCCCAGAATGTCAAGGGGAAGATCACGGGGGCCTACACCGGAAGCATAGATGCCGGGGCGTTCATCGGATCGGTAATCCTCGGATATGTAGGCGAACTCGAGGGGTTCCGGGCGCTATTCCTTGCAGCGGGCGCAGTAGTCCTTTGCGCCATTTTTATCTTTCGTCGTGTGAGTATGTTTAAGTTACCCCGCCCCAACGGCTGAAAAAAGCGCGGCCAGCACGCCGATGATGCTCTCCCCTGCTATTATTCCCGAGGCCGCCGGTATAATGTGTCCTTCCATACGGGTTTTTCGCACAATCGATGCTATAAGGGCCCCCAGAAAAATAGAGAGCGTGTTCTGGAAGGGAATTACAAACGCAAGCCCCAGGCCCATTGCCGAAGGAAGAAGAGATCGGATTCGCGAAGGCGCCAGGCGATCGAGCGCCGAAAGCAGCACCCCGACAGTTGCCCCAACGGCAAGGGCAATTTTCGCTGAACCGTGCAGGCTGGAGAGGCCGTTGGCGAGCAGTTCGGCCACCCCTTTCCACACCTGAGCGCTGGGAGCGGGGAATTTCTCTCCGCCGAGAATGTCGGGGGTTGGCGCCAGGAGGTAGAAACAAGGGACGATCACCGCCGCTCCGGCAAAAATGCCCAAAAATTGTGCAATGAATTGCTTCCTCGGATTTGCGCCGAGAAGATAGCCCGACTTGAGGTCGGTCAGAAGGTCAGCGGAGGAAGCGGCCGCCCCTGCGGTTACCCCGGCCGTCATCAGGTTTGCGGTGATGTCCGAAGGAGCGATGATTCCATAGGATAACTGAGTGATCTTCCCCATAGCGCCAATTGGGGTGATATCGGTTTCTCCCGTTGCGCGGCACGCGACGGCCGACAGGAAGAAAGTCATTATTACCGAGAGCGCGCCCATCCACCATGTGATTGAAAAGTCGAACACCTGGACCGCTACTATCCCGGCGCCGGAAAGAATAAGCCCTGCCATAAACCAGCTTCCCGGGACCTCTATTGCGTCCATGTTGCTCAAATCTGGAGTCGATCCATTGCCGGCGCTCTTCAACCCCTTCCAATGAAAAATCTGCCCCGTACGGGAGATCGCTCTCCACACCGTTTTCCACTGAAAGGCGAAAGTCAGCAGACCTGAGGTCACCATCAGGGCAGTCCCGCCCCAAAGGCTCCAGGCGACAATATTTTTGTATCCCAGTCCCTGGATTATTCCCTTTTCGTAGATATAGGGAGCGATCAGTAAGTAATTCAGGATGCCACCCGCAAGCATGCTCAAGGCCACCTTCATTCCTATTATCGCCCCAGCCGCCACCATGATCCCGCTTAACTCGACGGAAACAGTCCATGACGCCAGGTTCTGCCCGGCAAGCCTGCCGGGAAATTCGAGCATTGCGGGCAACTTCAGATAGCTCGGCCACCAGGAGAGAGTGTTTTCTCTCAGAAACGCCGTCGTACCGCCAAAAGCGGCTGCTATCCCGAGGCTTTTGGCCTTTCTCGAGGCCGCCTCACCTTTGGCGTAAAGCGAACGCAGGGTCTGGGCTGCTGCGATTCCACTCGGGAAGGGAAGTTGTTCGATGTTTATCATCTGCCTCTTCATCGGGATTGCCAGAAAAACGCCGAGGACCGCCACCAGGACGGTCCATGCCATCAATGTCCAGAAAGGCATGTGATGGCCCTGTATGAGAAAAAGGGCGCTTACCGCGCTGACCATTGTGCTGCCGGTCGAGTACCCTGCAGAACTGGCGGCTGACTGCATGCAGTTGTTTTCGAGAATCGAGAGGTTGGAATTAAGGATTCCTATGCGCCGGAGAACAGCGCCAAGGGCGAAGGAGAGAATGCACGACGTTATTGCTATCCCGAGGCCCCACCCGGTCTTGAGGCCAACGTAAAGGTTCGACACGCTCATGACGGAGCCCAGCAAACATCCCATAAGGACAGCCCTTGTGGTGAGCTGAGGCAAATCACGCCGATAGATGTTGCTGAACCACTCCAGTTCTATCTCGGACGGGGATTTTCCCCTTGGGTCTATGCCTGTGAAGTCGTCCAGAAAAATCTCCATGAGTGGGCTCGAGGTTGCTGTGCAAACTAGCACCAAAAAATCATTTAAACAACCGCACTCCCGTGTCCGGCGTCCTTGTGTCCACTGACGTTACGAAATCTCAAAAATCAATGTGGCCTGGCTTTTAAATAATTGTTA
>JBELAB010000388.1:0-3363 GCA_049509275.1 Syntrophobacteraceae bacterium
TAAAAGGTTTTTAAGGGACGAGGAAGGCGCGGCGTTGGTTGAGTATGGGCTATTGGTGGGCCTGATCGCCGCTATTTGCGTTGTTGTCGTTACAACGTTAGGCACCGTGATTTCGACCAAGTTCGCGACCATAGCCGCTGCCATCTAATCCTGCAGTCCAGAGATCGAATGGAGGCTGAAACGCGGCAGTTGCAAAACTCTCAATGAGTGTGAAAAACAAATTGGCTGAATAGGGTGTTCCTCTGAGTGCTCAAGCAAACATATCGATAGAGATTGCCGTAAAGGACGTTTAGCGGCTCTACCCCAACCTACTTACGTGGTTGGGGCCGCTCCGAAGGCGCTGAAAAGCTTCAATAAGGTTATAGCAGGAACAAATCAGATTCCATTCACTTCAAACTCCGTCTTTGCCGCGACGCATAAATCCATAGATACCCACGGCACCATTAAGGCTTTCTTTAGTTTCATGGATCGTCGGCTCAAGCTGGCGAGATCCTTTTCTTCCCGGGTAACCTCGGCCCCCAAAATGATCTGCTCATCTGTAACAACCGCCTGAGCCATAGCCTCTTCAAGCATCTGTTCGATCTCTTTATTCAACTGATTGAGAGTGCGATTGGCCGAAAGCTATGCGCTTCCCTTCATCTTTGTTCCGTCAAGGCAGACATCTCCAACACTAACCAATCCGGCTTCGGCGCAAGCAGAGAGTCTCTCGCAAAAGACAGCCTTTGGGAAGCTTTGCAACAGGCTCAACCCATGAAAATAAAAAGCAGGGCGCGCCAAGGCCCTGCTTTTCCATCAATTTATCGTGCGTCTATTCTTTTGCGTTGGGCAACATAATGACTGCATGCCATGGACGCCTGAACAACGCGGCTGGTTCCCGTTTAAAAGATTAAGCTCTGTACTCCTTTTTTGAGTACAATACCGGTAGAAAACAAATCTTATTTGCAATGACTATCCATTAAGGCTATCTTGCAGTTACCGCTGACCCATCTTCACTTTAAGAACGGTTTTAGCCATGATGAATACACACCCCCTTGCCCTCGCCGGTTTGATAATGGTGCTTATCCTCGCTTTAATAACAGATATCCGCTCACATAAAATTCCCAACTGGCTCACTTACCCTACGATATTTCTTGCAATTCTCCTTTATTTTGACGTAGATGGTTTCCGAGGGCTGCTTTTCAGCACCGAGGGGTTTGGATTGGGCCTGGTTTTGCTGATGCCGTTCCATATGCTTGGCCTGATGGGCGCAGGTGACGTAAAACTTATGGGGGCTGTCGGGGCGGTGCTCGGCCCGGGGCATTTGCTTTACGCCCTTTTGTCCACTGCGATTGCAGGCGGGATTTATGCTTTGATTCTCCTCCTTTTGCAGGCCGGGAGTCTAAAAGAGCTTGCTTCAGGGCTTTACTCCGCCCTTCGGACATTGGTTTTGATAAAGGAGCCGCGCTTTCCACGTCCCGATGCCCGGCAGCGGGGCTCAAAATTGTATTATGGAGTGGCTATTTGCATCGGGACTCTTTCCTACATCTTTTTTGAGATATATCGGGGCAATATTTCCTCGCCCCTTTTCTAAAGCAATATTTCCGCCTTCCTCTTCTGAAGGGGGCCGGGGCGGATTATGCCGGAAGAGGATTTCAAGTTTTCATGTAAAAGACAGGTGAGACATGGGAAAACTAAAAGCACTCATCCCTTTCGTACTGGCGCTGGTCGTTGCTTTGACCGCTACGGTCCTGATTTACAACTGGATGAAGCACAAGTCTAACGAGCCGTCGGTGGTATCCAAGGTGGTCCCCGAAGACCGGGGCCATATCGTTCTGGCAGGCGCCGATCTTTCCTGGGGCACCAAGATTTCGGCGGATATGGTCAAGACGGCGCCGATTGCAACGGATAACGCGCCCGCGGGGAGCTTTGCAAACCCGGCCGAACTGGTGGGGCGAGTGCTCGTCGCGCCGGTAAAGCAAAACGAGCCCATAATGGAGTCCAAGCTTGCGCCCAGGGACGTGACCACCGGCGGGGTCAGCGCCGTTGTGCACGAGGGCATGCGCGCTATCGCCGTTGGCGGCGACAAGGTGATGGGGCTTGCAGGCTTCATTCAGCCGGGCAACTACGTGGACATCCTGGTTACGGTTCAGGACCCTCAAAACGACAAGCTGCATTACACCAAGACCGTGCTCGAAAATATTCGGGTCCTCGCGACCGGCACCATGTTCGACAACAAGGGAGACAGCACCAAGCCGGCGCCCGTGGATGTATTCACGGTAGAGGTGACGCCGGAGGATGCAGAGCGGCTGTCGCTGGCGGCAGTCCAGGGAAAGCTTCATTTCGCCCTGCGCAATGTTGCGGACAGAAATATGGTTTACACGCTCGGCTCAACGGTAGGCGACGCGTTGGAAGCCTATCGGCCGCGCATGCAGAAGGTTTCGGAGCCTGAGACCAAAATGGAGCCGCAGACTGAAGCCCCGGAGAGAAAGGTCGGCAAGATGGAAATCATCAATGGGGAAAAAAGAGAGCATGTATCGTTTTAAGGGGGCTTGAGCCGATACCGGTTTCGGGGGGTAGTAGAAACCACCAGGAGGAGAGAGTAGATGTGCAGCCGTTTTGGTCCGCGAATAGGTAAGATAAAATTGTTTTTGACGGCTTTTGCTCTGGTGCTGGTCTTTTACGCCGGATGCCGGGGCGCCGGTGTCGAAGTAATCTCCGGGAAAGGCAGGAAGGTCAACCTGGAGATGGGAAAATCCATCATTATCAGGAGCGAGGTCCCAATTATCCGTGTCTCCTCGGCCGATGACCGGGTAGCCACCGTTGCGGGGCTTTCACCCACCCAAGTGTACGTTACCGGAAAAGCTTCCGGCGTAACCAACATAACCCTGTGGCAGGCTGAAGACAAAGTTGCCGCCGTCTATGACGTGGAGGTCGGGCCGGACGTTTCGAGCCTAAAGGAAAAGATTCAGCGTCTCTTTCCGGATGAAAAAGGCCTGCGAATCAGCGCCACCCACGATTCGCTGACCCTGGCGGGGACCGTTTCGAACACCGCCGCCCTTTCTCAGCTCCTGGCGATGGCCGAGGCATACGGGGGGGAAAAAAAGGTCATAAATATGGTCCAGGTCTCCGGGATCCATCAAGTTATGCTGGAAGTGCGCGTAGCCGAGATGCAGCGGACTTTGACGAAGCAGTTGTCGATCAACTTTACGACGATAGCGGGGAGTAGTTTCGGGGCCGGACTGCTAGGGGGTCTGGGGTCAATGGTTAACCCTGTGAACTCGGGGAGCACTACACCACTAAGTCTCAACGTCGCTTCAGCCACCAATGCCCTTTTCCACATCGCAGGCAATCCGTCAATGACCGTCCTACTGGATGCGCTGAAGC
>JBELAB010000389.1:0-3353 GCA_049509275.1 Syntrophobacteraceae bacterium
CCACCCGTTGGATGACCAACGCGGACAGGCCTTCGGAAGGTTCGTCCATGAGGAGCAGCAGCGGATTGGTGACCAGCGCGCGGCCGATGGTCAGCATCTGCTGTTCGCCGCCGCTGAGGAGGGTGCCGGAGATATGGGTTCTCTCTTTTAATTCCGGGAACAGATCGTAGACCGTCTCGGGCGACCACGAAGAGTTCGCCCCGCTTTGGCGCCAAGAGAAAAGCAGGTGCTCATCCACTGTCAAAGAGGGGAAAAGTATCCTCCCTTGAGGAACATATCCAATGCCCAGGCTGGTAATTTCATGGGTGGGCATGTGGACTGTTTCCTGGTCTTCGAAAAGGATCGATCCGGTTCTGGATACCGGCGGCAGCCCCAGGATCGATTTCAGCAGAGTGGTTTTGCCCATGCCGTTGCGTCCGACGACGACGACCAGCTCACCTGGATTGACGTATAGATCGACTCCCTGAAGGATATGGCTTTTGCCATAGTAGGCATCGAGGTGTTCTATTTTCAACAGGGGCTCATGCATACTTGGAATCTTCATGAATGCCGGCTCAGGGTGTAAATCTCCTGAACCTTGGGATTGGCTTCGATCTGCTCGGGGGTGCCCTCGGCAATGATGGCGCCATGGTGGAGCACCGAGACCCGGTCGGCAATGCTGAATGCCACATCGATGTCGTGCTCGATGATCACCACCGTAATTTCTGATTTCAGGCTCATGATCAAATCGGTCATAAACCTCCGTTCAGCTGCCGAAAGCCCCGCCATGGGTTCATCCAGCAGCAGTATCCTGGGTTCATGAGCCAGGGTGATGCCCAACTCCAGCTGGCGGTGCTCACCGTGGGAAAGCTCATCGACTACGACATCGAGCTTGTTCTCCAATCCAACCCGATGGGCAATCTCGGCGATGTGCCGGCGTTGGTTCCGAAGTTTTTGCCAGGCACGAAACAGCGTGGCGGCGATAGATGCCTTTTTTTTCAACGTGTGCCAGGAAGCCAGAAAAAGATTCTCCTGGACGGTCAACTGCCGGAAAAGGTTAGAGGTCTGATAGGTTCTGCCCAGTTGGGAGTCAATTCGTTTCTGGACGGGCTCATGGGTGATGTCTTTGCCGAAGAGCAAAATCCGGCCCTCGTCCAAAGAGAGCTCACCGGTGACCAAATTAAAAAGGGTCGACTTGCCGGCCCCATTGGGCCCGATCAATGCGCGGCTTTCCCCCGTCATGACGGTGAGGTCGACCTTATCGACCGCAACGATCCCGCCGAAGGACTTGGATATCCTCTTTAGATCGAGAGCCTGCATGTGATCGAGCCCTACGGAGACTCCTTCCTTTCGGTCGCGGTTGAGATCAGTCCGGCCAGCCTTTGTTCTTCTCCAGTTTTTCGACGTAGTCCTTCCCGAAGTATTTTTCGATCTCCTTAAAGTAGGAGGCCTTGTCTCCGGGCGGGTAGTCGCGGGTCGTCGCAGGAGCTGCCATGTATTTCTCCGGCATGTCCGCATAAGGCCCGAACTGTGAAACATCCTTGTAGGTTTTCACCGCGATGTTCATAAGCCGCCCGTCCTGCTTGACGACTTTCTTGATGTAAACGTTCTGCACCGGGTTGCCGTATTTGTCGAAGTAGAAGGGGCCTCGGGGGGACTCATCCGCGGTCATTTTTACTTTTCGGATAGCCGCGATAAAGGCTTTGGGGTCATCGACCTTGCCGTCGATCGCCTCCATCGCTTTGAAGGCTACGTTCACGGCATCGTATCCCTGGACGGATATGACGCTGGGATAATGCCCGTAGGCTTTGTTGTAGCTCTCTCTGAACTTCACATTCGCAGGCGAAGTGTTGCAATCGTAGTAATGGAGGGAAGAGTAGACCCCGAGCAGCGAGTCGCCCATTTCCGCCAACATCGGGACAAGGGGAACGTTGGCCTGCCCCAGGATCTGCGGATAAAGCTTGTCCAGGCCGAATTGCTTCCACTGCTTGAAAAAGGCCACCACCTGCGCCCCGCCCATATTGCAGAGCACGGCGTTATATTCCTTGGACATTCCCGCAAGTCTGGCCATGATGGAACTGAAGTCCACCGCCTCAACCGGATTCCAGATCCGTTCAACCTTTTCGCCGCCGTTCTCCAGAAATCCTCTGATGAAACCCGCGGCCTGATCCCACGGATAAGCATAATCCTGCCCCACGATGATGATTTTCTTATACCCTAGATCCTTCGCGCAGAACTTCCCGAAGTGAAAGATGACCTGCGCTCCGGTCCAGCCCGGGCGAACGAGGCTGTTGGTGGCTTTCCGCATGGTCATGTCCTCGGGCGCGGAGTACCCCACCAGGATGGGCACCTCCGGATTGCGGGCCGCCCAATCCACAGCGGCCATTCCCTCGTGGCCGAGGCTGGGTCCGATGATCAGATGCACCTTGTCCCGGTTCTTCAAGGAATCCAGCTTGGTCCTCATCACTTCAACGTCAGCTTTCGTGTCCTCAGTGAAAATTTTGATTGGTGTCCCCTTGAATTTGTAATCCTTCTGGGAAAGCGCCAGCTTGACTCCATCGAGAACGTCTTGTCCGAACATGGTCGCCCATCCCGTGGTGGGGCCGATCACCCCGATGCGGATTTCGCTGGCTCCATGCGCCGTGCCGAATGCCCAAACGACTACGAAGAAAGCCATCACAAGCTGAAGAATCCTTTTTCCAGTCATCGTGCTCCTCCTTTGGTGATTAGGGGTTTCTAACGGCCTCGGGCTTCTTCGAGAAGCCTGAGGGCCTCCGCTCCAGGTCCCGGTTTCGGGATAGGAAAAGCCGGTTATTCCAGTATTTCATCAGGGTTCCCACGATACCCTGCCGGGCGAACATGATCACAAGCATAAACAAGACGCCCATGATCAGCATGTAGCGATCGGTTATTCCGCTGAGCACCACATCCAGGGTCTTCAGAATAACGGTGCCAACGACTGCCCCGAGCAGGCTGTTGATGCCCCCCAGAATTCCTGCCAGAAGAGCCTCCACGTTTGCGGGCAGGGAAACCGAGTTGGGGTTGATCAGTCCGGTGAAATAGGTGAAAAACACACCTCCAAGGGCAGCCACCAGCGACGCGAAAACGAAGGCTGCGTACCGCAACAGGTTCACGCGAAATCCCAGCATCGCCATTCGAGACTCACTGTCTCGCACACCCCGCAGCATGAGACCAAAGGGCGACCGCTTCAGCGCCGCCAGAAAAGACGCAGCCCCGCAAAAGAAAATGAGCTGGAAAAAGTAGAAGGCCGTCTTTGACTTTTCAGTCGATATTCCAAAAACGGTCGGTGCGTAAATGTTCGTGATTCCGGTGTCCCCCCTGGTGATCGAGGACCACTGGCAGGCCAGCGCCCA
>JBELAB010000039.1:0-12244 GCA_049509275.1 Syntrophobacteraceae bacterium
TTTCTTCAAGCAGATTTGGAGGAAGTCCCCGGATGTGTTCGAACTCATGTCGAACGAAGAGCGCAAGAGGTATGGCCAAAATCAGGCCGGGAATTCCCAGCAGCACCTCACAAAAAATCAGCGAACCCAGAGAAACGGCCATCGGCAGATTCACGATTCCGCCGATTATTTTGGAATTTAGAATGTACTCCAGTTTGTGAACGCCAACCAGCAGGACCAGGCAGATTAACGTTCCCCACATACCTGTCGCTACGAACGCATTTATCGTAAGAACGCTGTTGGACATCAGATTTCCCACCACCGGGAAAAGTCCGCAGCAAAAGACCACAAAAATCATCAGGAATGGATGACGAAGATCCAGTCCGAAAATCACCACAGCTGAGATCAGGGTGTTGATGATGGCGATAATCACCTGCCCTCCCATGACCCGTCTGAAATAGACGTAAAATATTCTCAATCGCATCTGCACGAACTTGAACAAAAAGGTCATAAGGCTGTCTGGATTTCGGGTGAATGCCTGTTCGACCGTCTCGGACTCGAAATAGAAAAGCAGGTTGATTGCCAGCGCAAAGACGAACTGAATGAACCCCTTATAAAGTGGGGTCAGACTGGTCGCCAGGAACTGCAAAATAGTTGTGCTTGCCTTTAAAATCGAGCCCTTCAATTCATCTACGTCGACATATGCCGGGAGGTTCCATTTTTGGCTTGCCCCTTTGAGCTCTTTTACAATCTCGACCTGGAGCTGGTTTGAGAGCTCCGGAAGGTGCTTTAGCATCATCGGAACGACTTTATAAGTGATCACTATTATGGCCCAAATGACAAGGACGTACAGGACCGAAAAGAGCACAGCCTTTGGCACGAAGGGGGCAATCCGGTGGACGTCTCTGGTCAAGAAATCAGATATGAAGAACAGGAAAAGAAAGGATATTGCGAAAACCATCAGGTGAGAAACAATGAAAGCCACCGCAAGGCCGATCAACAAAAGGTAGCCGATGAGATAAGGATGATTTTCAACTATATTGTTGCGCTGGTTTTCCCACTTCCCTTCGAGACCGGACTGATTGCGGATGCAATCGACCATTTCGTCCAGTTCGTGCCTTACGCACTCATCCTTTTTCATCCCATATGCCCCTTTGTCGCTGAATTCGATAAATTATCGAAAATATAATTCATCACACTTCACATCGGCAACAACTTTCACAGGGGTTCGCCACTATTGGGAGTGCACTGACATTATGTTTTCAAAAATATTTTAAATTTGATTTTGATTGACAATCCGGGTCTAAACAGATATTAATTAAAGGTCGATTCCAAAGGGATTTAAAGAGATTATGCCAAACAGCTTTTTCTGCTTCAGCCTCTTTTTTAGCAGGTTCTCATTTTAAAAGCCTGCCCGTGGGAGATAGGTGGAAGCGATCTGAACTGAATTAGAAGATAATAGCCATGGGCGGGCGAAGAAAGCGCCGGGGCCATGGTTTGCATTTTTTCGGGGCTGTGGATTCCGCCGATCCACGGCCTTTTTTGTTACCCGCCTTAAGGGTATTCTCAGTAACTGGAGGAGTTCGGGGAATGGTTTATAACATTGAATTCGAAACACTGCCAAGGGAAGCGATCGAGGCTATTCAACTCCGTCGCCTCAAAGAAACTCTGGAAAGGGTTTACGCCACTGTCCCATTCTACCGCCGCAAATTCGATGAAGCCGCTGTAACCCCCTCCGACATAAAGAGGCTGGAAGATTTGAAGCGGCTTCCATTTACATCCAAACAGGACCTGCGGGACAACTACCCTTACGGGATGTTTGCAGTCCCGATGGATAACGTGGTCCGCATTCACGCTTCCTCCGGGACTACCGGGAAACCGACGGTCGTGGGTTACACGGCACGGGATATTCAGACATGGTCCGAGCTTATGGCTCGATCGCTGGCGGCAGGGGGCGTAACTCGAGGAGACATTATACATAACGCATACGGCTACGGCCTGTTCACTGGTGGACTCGGAGTACACTACGGGGCTGAAAAGCTGGGCGCATCGGTGATCCCGATATCCGGGGGAAATACCAAGCGCCAGATACTCATCATGAAGGATTTCGCTCCGACGATCCTGACATGCACGCCTTCCTACGCCCTTCATCTGGCAGAAGTCGCAGAGGAAACAGGTGTGGACTTTAGCACTCTTAAATTCAAATCGGGTATTTTCGGCGCCGAACCCTGGTCGGAAGCGATGAGGACCGAAATTGAGGCAAAACTACACCTGAACGCAATGGACATATATGGTTTAAGCGAGGTGATCGGACCGGGGGTTTCCATCGAATGCCTGGAAGCCAGGAACGGGCTGCACATATTTGAAGATCATTTCATACCCGAGATAATTAATCCCGAAAGCGGCGAAACACTACCCAACGGCGAAGAGGGTGAACTGGTATTTACATCGATCACCAAAGAGGCTTTCCCGGTCATCCGGTACCGAACACGCGATATCACCTCGCTTAACCGTGAACCCTGTATTTGCGGCCGTACTCATGTGCGCATGCGAAAGGTGAGGGGCCGCACCGACGACATGCTCATCATCCGCGGAGTGAACGTTTTCCCCTCTCAGATCGAGAGTGTGCTCATGGAAATAAAGGAGGTCGAACCTCACTATCAGCTCGTAGTTGATCGCCTGAATAACCTCGACACCCTTACGGTCATGGTCGAGGTTGGAGAGTCCACCTTTTCGGACGAGGTCCGCGTTCTACAAGATATTGAAAAAAAGATCTCGAAGAACATAAAGGAGTTTTTGGGAGTGTCGGCCAAGGTGAAACTAGTTGAACCAAAGACAATAGCCCGAAGCGAGGGCAAGGCCCAGCGGGTAATCGACAATCGGAAAATTTAGCTTGTTTTCATCCGGCAATGGTGCTTTTCAGAATCTGAATCCTGCCTCCGGCAGGACTTATCCGGTGTTTCCGGATGGACACCAGCTCTCACGCTCAAAAGGGAGGATATCCATGGACCATGTGGAACAGATTTCCGTTTTTCTGGAAAACAAGGCGGGGCGGCTCGAGGAGGTAACCAGGATCCTGGCCGAAGCCAATATCAACATTCGGGCCCTCTCACTTGCGGATACTTCCGACTTCGGCATTTTGCGCCTGATAGTAAACGATAACAACAAAGCAAAGGAAGATCTCAAAAAGGCCGGCTTTACAGTGGCCAAGACAGAGGTAGTCGCAGTCGAGATTTCCGACCGGCCGGGCGGGCTTAATCATGTCCTGCGTATTCTGAAAAAGGCCAACGTCAACGTTGAATACATGTACGCTTTTGTACAGCAAAACGGCGCCAACGCAGTGCTCATATTCCGCTTCGACAATCTCGCTGAGGCGCTTAGGATTCTGAAGGACAATGATGTGCGGGTCATAAAGGGCGAAACCCTCTACGCAATGTAGACACAGGATATCATTCCCCCATCGCGGAGGCAAATTAAGCAGGCAAGGATTTGCTTCGCACGATCTTCGGGTCCGTTCACCAAGGGGAGGATCACATCCTCTTTGGCAATGCGTCTTTTCCGGGCTTGGGCCTTCACAAACCCTCGAAAAGGGCGTCAGCCTCGTCCCTGAAGGCCGGCTTCTTCTTCGTCCCTTGAAACCTACAGACATCATTTCTTGAGTACCAGGCATAGTAACTATCTGGGGAGCTTTCAACAATCCTTGCAAAGTCCCTTCACAAATCTTACAAGACATCTGACGGGATGCTGAAAAAGGGTCCTGTGGTGGGAGAAACGCCTGAAAATAGCTGATGATTTCGTCATTGCTGAAGAACGGATTCGGGCGTGTCCGCAATTGGAGGCGAAAGGTCGCTGGGGACAATTGAAAAATATTATAACCAGACCTACACAATCACCCGCACAGGGTGGACTCAGAATAGCGCTGATCTATGCAGCAGTTGGAGCGCTGTGGATCATTTCCTCCGATCTGGCGGTTGATTTGATTTTCGGCCAGTCCAGGGCTGCGCTCGTGACGCAAACAGTCAAAGGCTGGGTTTTCGTCGGCGCCTCTGCCCTGCTCATCTATCTGCTCACCAACAAGACCATTTCATCGATAAAAGGGTCCGAAAAAGCACTCGCCGATGGCCAGAAGATGCTATCCACGCTCTTTGAGAACCTTCCGGGAATGCTTTACCGCTGCGGGGCCGAGGGCTGCCCGCTCGATTTGGTCAGCCCCGGAGCCGTCGAGTTGACAGGATATTCCATTTCCGAATTGAGTCAAAAACAAAAGCTCACGGACCTGATCCTGGAGGAAGATCGCGATATGGTCAGGTCCAACACCGAGGACGCTTTGGCCAACAGGCGGCCATTCAAGCTGATCTACCGAATCCAAGCCGCCGACGGCCGGATTAAATGGGTGTGGGAGCAGGGTCTGGGCATTTACTCGCAAAGCGGCCAACTAATCGCAAGAGAAGGTTTCATTGCGGATATCTCCGGGCGCAAGCGCATTGAAGAGGCCCTGCAAAGGTCGGAGGAACTCTACAAAACCCTCATGGAAGGCACATCAGACGCTATCTTCATGGTGGACGGGAACCGCGATATAGTTTCGGTCAACCATACTTTTCTGGACCTTTTCGGCTTTTCGAGAGAAGAAATCATTGGGCAATCCATCAGAATATTACACCCTTCTGATGAAAGCTTCATCGATTTCGGGAAACTGGCCCTTTCCGCCCTGGAACAAGGGCCTCTCAGGGTGGAATGGGAGCTGACGAAAAAAGACGGAACAGTTTTCCCGGTGGAGGGGACCTTTTCGGTCATCGCGAGGCCTGAGGGCGCAATCGGAGGGCATGCAGGAATCATCAGGGATATAACCGAACGTAAAAAAGCGGATAAGGAACTCCGGGAATACCGGGAACACCTCGAAGAGATGGTGTATGAGCGCACACGTGAACTCAAGGAGGCGCAGGCTGCGCTCGTGCAAAGAGAAAAGCTCAAGACGCTGGGCGCCACAGCGGCTGAAGTCGCTCACGAGATCAGAAATCCCCTTGTTTCAATAGGCGGCTTCGCTCGGCGGCTGCAGAAAAAATATCCCGAATCTCCTGAGGCCGAGATCATTTTGCAGGAAACCGAACGGCTCGAAACAATGCTCAGCCGGCTGCGCGATTATCTGCTCCCGGTGGACATGAACCCACGAGAATGCCTCGTTAATGCGATTCTTACCGATTCGGTCGCGCTGCTCGCTTCGGAACTGAAAAAACACAAAGTAAAAATCCACTTGGACCTTTGTCCCGATCTGCCAACGGCGCACGTTGACCCGGCCATCCTCACCCAGGTCTTTGTCGCAATCATTCGAAACGCCGTGGGAATGATGGACTTGGAAAAAGAGCTTACGGTGAAGACCTATTATGGCGATCACAGCATCTATGTGGACATGATCAGCCTGGTCGCGGAGAAAAAACTCTGGGACCCCGAGCTCATGCTTCTGCCATGGGACGAGGGTGGCAAGGGGAACGGGATTTCATCGACATTTAAGCTTCTTAAGGAAATGGGCGGCGTGCTCTCTTTCTCCAAATTCGCCTCAAAGGCCAAATTTACGGTTTCGCTCGTTAAATGCTGTGAAGCCGCGCACAGTGAAGCAGTTCAGGGGCGGCAACCGGGGTGATTCAGGTGGCCGAAGAAGCAGCAGAACAACCGGGAGTACGCTTCGATTCCTGGTGGTGAATGGTGGATGGTGGATCCCTAAAATGACATCTCATCTCGAGACAGGAGATTCAACATGGACTTCCGAATACCGGTCGAATTCGAAGAAAACCTTAAACATTATAAGAAGTTCCTCTCTGAACGCCTAACCCCTGAGCTTAGTAAATGGTACGCCGAAAAACAGGTCTCCCGGGACTTTTTTCGGCAACTTGGCGCCCATGATTGGTTGGGGCTGGAACCGGACGGCAATGGTTACCGCGAGCACCAGGCGCTCAAAGAGGCCCTCATCCAGGAACATCTAGGGACTGTATCGCCCGGCGTAGGGGTGGCCGTGCTGGCTGCTGTCTCACTCGGCGCAAAGGGAATAACTCTTTTCGGAAGCCAGGCTCAGAAAAGTCTTTACCTCGCTCAGGCCGCTCGAGGCGAAACGCTGATTTGTCTCGGCAATACCGAGCCGACCGCCGGAAGTGACGTCGCGGGGATAGCTTCAACGGCGAAAAAAGTGGACGGAGGATGGACGCTCAGTGGCATCAAATCCTATGTAACCAACGGCTATATAAGCGACCTCGCCCTCATTACGGCGGTCTCGGACCCGGATGCGCCCCGAAACGGCCGCATTTCTATGTTCCTCGTTGACCTGTCCTCCAATGGAATTACCCGTTCCAAGCTGCACAAGGAAGTCTGGATCCCCTCGGATCTCACGCGCGTTCAACTCACCGACGTTTTCGTACCGGAGGCCAACCTGGTCGGCAAGCGAGGACGCGGACTTCAACAGGTGCTCGAGATATTCACCAACAGCCGCATCACTATCAGCGCACTAACTCTGGGTACGGCCGAAGGGGCGTTTCGAAGCGGCATCGAACACGCAAAAAAGAGGCGGATTTTCGGTCAGCGAGTGATCGATTTCCAGGCGAAATCATTTGAGGCCGCCGATTTTTACAGCAAAATCGAAGCCGCCCGGTTAATGCTCTGGAAAACATGCTGGGAAAAAGACCAGGGGCTCGATTTCAGGCTGGGAGCTTCGATCGCTAAATATCTTTCCGTCGACCTGGCAAGGGCTGTGGGGACATGGGCGGCAGACCTGTTCGGGGCGGCCTCGGTTATCTTCGAGAACCCCATCCACAAATATCCTATGGACGCCTGGGCCTCCTCTCTGGGTGAAGGTACCCAGGACGTCCAGAAACTCATCATCTTCAGGGAATTTATGAAGTCCAGCGACGCTTGATGCCGGATACGCAAAACCGGATGCCCGATGCCTGATCCTGGATCATGTATATTGAATATGTTGTAATACATTGTATTAGTCTTTTTGAAGAGGAAAATTGAAAGGAAAAGGATGAAGATGAAAAAATGGGCATTGTGCCTGGGTATTATCGCCCTGTTTGCCGGATTATGCGCACCCTCAGCCAACGCCGATCTATACTGGGAAACCGAAAACATCTTTACCAATGTTCCAGGCCAGCCTGACGGGACCTTAATTCTGAAATATTATTTCACCCCCAAGGCTTTGCGAGTGCAATTGGGTGACACCAAGGTCTTCATTGTGGACTACAATGCCATGCAGCTCTACTCGCTCGACGCCAAAGCGAAAACCTTTACTGAGCTGAATTTAGGTGAACTGCCGGGGCTTCCTGGTGTGGCCGCAGCCGATAATAAGAAAGTGGCTGAAATAATGGGGGCCGTGATGGGAACCCAGGTTGCTCCTACAGACGAATCGAAAACCATCGCAGGCTACAAGTGCCGCAAGTATAATGTGCGTATTGCGGTGATGAACGTAGAATACTGGGTTTCAAAAGATGTGCGGGGCTACCGGGAACTCAAGGCCCTAGGGGCTAAAGTGGGAGCCGTCGCGGAGCGCAATCCAATGCTCGGATGGTTGTTGACGCAGATCGATATCGCCGGCATGGTCGAAAAGCTTGGCGGTTTCCCCGTTTACACTGTCATCCATGTGATGGGGGGAACCGTTGCAAGCACTCTCAAAAAAATCGAGCAGAAGTCTCTGGACCCAGAGCTGTTCACTGTCCCCAAGGACTATGCTATGAAAAAGAGCAGGTGAGCCCGAAGCAATCAAACTGGCAAGCCGCTTGCGCGCATCTTTTGCGATGAGGTGCGCTCACCATAAGGGGGAGGATGCTCAGGGGCAAAAAAAGGGTGCCCGACGGCACCCCGATTTTTACTTGGAAGGGGCACGCCTGCTCGGTCGCCTGTTGAATCTTCGGTGGGGTCTTGGCCGCAGGAAATCCACTCTAATATATTCATGCTTGTTTACGAATGAAATGAACACCCGGTCTATGTTAAGCTCCTTTTGCACTACGGCCCTTATAAGGGCTGGGTCGGAATATTTGCTTATTCCGTGTTTGCGATAATCGTCGGTTTTAATGTAAAGCGACATCGGGCAATCTCTCCGCCAGCCGAAATTGGGGGCTTTGCAGTTTCACTGGACAACTTAAAGTATACAACATTTCACTGTCTCTTGTCAGCTTTTTGCAAATGGAAAACCAGAATTCGCTCAAAAATGACAGCGCTAAGCTCCAGGGGCTGGTTGAACGGATCACGTTCACCAGCGAAGAGACTGGCTACAGCGTGATTAAGCTCCGGGCCCCCGGATACAGGGACCTGATCACTGCCGTTGGAAACTTTGTCTCCCTGTGCCCCGGGGAGACCCTTATTATGGAAGGGACCTGGGGCGCCCATGCCCGTTTCGGCAAACAGTTTCGCGTCGATCGCTATGAGACAGCCGCGCCCTCAACGGCTGAGGGAATAAGGAAATATCTGGGGTCCGGCCTTATACGCGGCATCGGGCCCAAGATGGCCGAACGCATAGTCAAGCGTTTTGCCGAAAAAACCCTGGATATCATCGAAAGCCAAATAGAGCGTCTCCTGGAGATCGACGGGATCGGCAAATACCGTATAGGGCAGATACAAAAGGCATGGGAAGAGCAAAAAGAAATCCGCACGCTAATAATCTTCCTGCGCTCCAACGGGACGAGCGCGGCCCTCGCAGCCCGTATTTTTAAGAATTACGGGCAGCAGTCTGTCGATATCGTAAGGGAAAATCCCTATCGTCTGGCAATGGACATTACCGGAGTGGGTTTTCTCACTGCGGACAGACTCGCCGGGAACCTGGGATTTGCCGCCGACTCCCCGTTGAGAGCCGAAGCGGGCATCCTTTTCGTTTTGCATGAGTCTACCGAAGAGGGACACGTCTGCATGCCCCGTTTTTTGCTGATGGAACTGTGCAGCAACAGGCTCCGGATTGAAACGCATATCCTGGAAGAAGCCTTGTCCCGGCTGAAGGCGGACAAGCATATAAAAGAGGAACTACTTGCACCTGAAGCTTCCACGCAGTTTGGGGACGAGCGGGCGATCTATCTGAGCCCCATGCACGCTTCTGAAGTCGGCGCGGCCGCGCGATTTGCCGCCATCCATCGCTACAGGAGGCTGCAACCCAGGATAGATTCACAGGAAGCTCTCAATTGGGTCCGCGGCCGCCTGAATTTCTCGCTGGCGCCTCTTCAGGAAGAAGCGGTCAAGACGGCCCTCCGCGAAAAAGTTATCGTAATAACGGGAGGACCAGGTACCGGCAAAACCACCCTGGTCCGGGCAATTCTTGCCATATATGAGCGTATCGGGGGGCGGGTCAGCCTGGCGGCCCCCACCGGCCGAGCTGCAAAGAGGCTCTCGGAGACCACAGGGCATCCCGCCGCGACGATTCACAGGCTACTGGAATTTAGTCCCCGAATGGGCGGCTTTCAGCGAAACGAGCAAAAACCTCTTCCCGCCGACCTCGTAATCGTGGACGAGGTTTCCATGATGGACATAGTAATTGCCAACCACTTGCTCAAGGCCGTCCCCTCACAGGCAGTCCTGGTCCTGGTGGGCGACGCCGACCAGCTTCCGTCCGTAGGTCCCGGAAAGGTGCTTGGCGATATTATCGAATCGGGCAGATTCCCGGTAATCCGTTTGACAGAGATATTTCGGCAGGCCAGCCAAAGCCGGATCATTACAAACGCACACCTTATCCGGCAGGGGGCCTTCCCCGACCTGCGGGCCGACAGCGGCCAAAAACAGGATTTCTACTTCATAAATAGAGAAGACCCCCAAGAAGCGGCTGACACGATAGTCCAGCTATGCGCTGAAAGAATTCCGCGCCACTTCGGGCTCGATCCCTTCGAGGATGTCCAGGTGCTGAGTCCCATGCACCGAGGAGAGGTCGGATCGCAAAACCTTAATTTCGCTCTCCAGAATGCCCTCAATCCAAAGGGAATAACGCTGGAGTCAGCAGGCCGCACTTTGCGCGTAAATGATAAAGTGATGCAGATAAGGAACAACTACGACAAGGACGTGTTCAACGGAGACATTGGCCGCATCCGAAGGATCGACCATGAAGAGGGGCAAATCCGGGTTGAATTCGACGGACGGAGCGTAAAATACGATTTCTCCGAACTCGAGGAACTCCTTCACGCCTACGCCATAAGCATTCACAAGTCACAGGGGAGCGAATACCCGGCGGTGGTCTTCCCACTGCTCAACCAACACTTCATGATGCTCCAGCGCAACCTGCTCTATACCGCTGTAACCAGGGCAAGAAAACTGGTTGTAATAGTGGGCTCGAAGAAAGCACTCGCGATCGCGGTCAAAAACAACCGTATCCAGTCACGGTTCACCTTGCTCAAGGAACGGCTTTCCCCTCAAGCCCATAGTTGACCGGCGTCTATATAGATATTCTTGTGTTTCCTTCACAAAATTGATAAGTAAATCAGCACCGAGTCTGCAATTTAGTGTATCGGCTCGATTCGTTTTCGGCCAGTGCAGCGTCAACCAAGTTCCGATATATAAGGACGTACAGCCCGTCATTCCGGCGGAGCCTGCCCCGGACCAGGCACTTCCGGGGCAGGCTTTCGCCGGGGTGACGATTCCTTGCAACATGTCATAACTTTGTTGACAACGTACCAGTGTTCTGAGTCATAAGTTCATTATATAAATTTCGGGCGGGCACGTTTTATGTGCCCACCAATCAGTGGTGGGCAATGCTCTGCTTTTGCCCACCATTAACTCGGGAACTAATT
The DNA here is from genome assembly GCA_049509275.1 of Syntrophobacteraceae bacterium. GTDB lineage: Bacteria > Desulfobacterota > Syntrophobacteria > Syntrophobacterales > Syntrophobacteraceae > SbD1. Next base: position 10,725 of record JBELAB010000039.1, read on the forward strand.
AATAGCTCAAAGATACGCAACATAACCAGCACCCATAGAAGGACATCCTGATGCATGTCACCCCGGCGCAGGCCGTGGTCCAAAACTGGACGAAATAATTGAAAATATCTGGATTCCGGCTTCCGGCGGAATGACGGCCTGTGTGCACAGGACTTATGTAACGAATTTCTAACTCAGGACGCTAGCCGTTATGTCAACGCTTGCAAAGGTCACTTCATGAAAATAGCTGTCATCGGGACGGGTTACGTTGGACTGGTGAGCGGGGCCTGCTTTGCCGAATTCGGCCATGAGGTCACCTGCATAGATTATGATGAATCGAAGATTTTGAGGCTCGCCGAAGGGCAAATCCCCATTTATGAGCCGGGCCTGGAAGCAATAATAAAAAAGAACTCTCAGGCGGGCCGCCTCATTTTCTCAACCCAATACGACCCCGGCATTCCCGAGGCGGAGGTCGTATTCATTTCGGTGGGGACCCCGGCTTCGCGGCGCGGCGACGGTTATGCCGATCTGTCATATGTCTATGAAGCCGTACGCCAGATGGCTCCTCATCTTCGCAACTACACTGTCGTGGTGAACAAGAGTACCGTCCCGGTGGGCACCGCCGCGCAGGTCAAAAGGATTATTTCCGAAACCAATCCTTCGGCCGCTTTCGACGTAGCCAGCAACCCGGAGTTCCTTCGGGAGGGGGCCGCTATCAACGATTTCATGCGTCCCGACCGGGTCGTTCTGGGGCTCGATTCCAAAAGGGCCGAAGAGGTGCTTCAATCAGTCTACAGGCCGCTCTATTTGATCGAAACCCCCTTTGTGATAACCACAATCGAGACGGCAGAGCTTATAAAATACGCGGCTAACGCCTTCCTCGCCACCAAGGTCAGCTTCATAAACGAGATCGCCAACCTTTGCGAGGAGATCGGCGGCAATGTCCAGGACGTAGCCAGGGGTATAGGTCTTGACGGCAGGATAGGGAAAAAATTTCTTCACGCAGGACCCGGCTATGGGGGCTCGTGCTTTCCGAAAGACACCCAGGCACTGCTCAGAATAGCCCAGGAAAATGGGGTGGCTTTCCGAATTGTCGAGGCGGTAATCGAAGTTAATGCCGCCCAAAAGGCGCGCATGACTCGAAAAATCCGGCAGGCGCTTGGCGGACATGAGGGGGGGAAAACTGTCGCTGTCCTCGGCCTCGCATTCAAGCCTGAAACAGACGACGTGAGGGACGCTCCGGCCATTACCATTATCTCCAAGCTGGTTGAACACGGCGCATCGGTTCGCGCTCATGACCCCCAGGCGATGGAGGAGGCAGCCAAATTACTGGCAGGCGTAAAATTTTGCGCAAGTCCCTATGAAGCATGCCAAGGCGCTGATGCCGTGGTGTTGATGACGGAATGGAACGAATACCGTGCGCTCGATCTGCTTCGCATTAAAAGCGCTCTCAAAAGCCCTGTGTTCGTCGATCTTCGCAACGTCTACAGGCCAGCCGCAATGCAGCAGCTTGGATTCAGCTACCACAGCGTAGGAAGAGG
>JBELAB010000390.1:0-3349 GCA_049509275.1 Syntrophobacteraceae bacterium
TCTGTATCATCTTCCTCATAATGAGGATTCCGAACGACATCATTACCAAAGCCCCACCGATCAAATACGTTCCAATCGGGTCATCTATAAGGATCGTCACATAATCCCTGTTCAAAAGATACATTACACCGCCGATTAAGAACGGAAGCAGGCAGAGTACAATCGCCGAGAACTTCCCTTCCGCGGCGAGAACCCTGACTTTCCCCAGCAGTTTGAACCTATCCCGGACCACATGAGCAATGTTCTCGATAATCTCGGAGAGGTTTCCACCCGATTCGCGCTGGATGACAACTGCGACCACGAAGAACTTGACATCGGGGCAATCGACCCTTGCGGCAAGGTTTTGCAGGGCCTCCGAGACCGCTACGCCAAAATTTATCTCATCCAGCGTTCTTTCGAATTCCGTTCCGATAGGGTCGTCAAATTCCTCGGAAACCACGCTCAGCCCTGCGGAAAAAGCCTGTCCTGCGCGAAGCGTCCTGGCAACCAGTTCGAGGGCCTCGGGGAGCTGGCTTTCAAATTTTCTCATCCTCTTTTTTTTCTTGTGGAGCACGTAGGCAAATGGAACATATCCCAGAACAGCCGCGGGCAAAAGCGGCAGAATGTCCCCGCCATTCAACGCCGCCCGGCCGGCGAAGTATCCTGCCAGGGCAAGAATGAGGGAAAGCTGGAGAAAAAAGCCGATACTGTATTCGATATTGGCCTGGATAAGGAGATTGTCCAGCTTCTTTATGCCGGGCATATGTGCAACGATGCGATTGAACCATGTTATATCGCTGTACCCCCTCCTGCGAAGGATATCGACGGACCCTGGTTCGTAGGCGGTGGAAGGAAGTCTCTTGAGGCGTTTCCGGACGGCCTTGAGTTCAGGTCTCGTCAAGTTGATGTAAGCATGCCGGAATGTCTCCGTCAGGAAAAGACATACAATAAATATTGCGAGTACTACGATGATTTCCATTTCGGCCTCTCAAAATTTTTTCACGCGAAGCCGCGAAGAAAGAAAAACAAAACAGTGATGCTACACGTCAAAATGCACGCCGGGATCGAACATATCTGCCCGGATTGGAATATTCATAGTGTGGAATTTTTCGACAAATTTGGGCCTGATCCCTGTGGCCCGAAAGCTCCCTTTCACCCTCCCGTCAGCGTCGACCCCGGTCTGCTCGAAAACAAATATTTCCTGCAGCGAGGTTACGTTGCCCTCCATGCCGGTGACTTCCTGGAGGCTGATGACTTTCCTCGTTCCGTCAGCCAGCCGGGCGGTCTGGATGACGACGTCGATTGCTGAACTGATATATTTTCGCAAAAAATCGGCCTGTATTTCGAGACCTGTCATGGCGACCATTGTTTCCACACGCATGAGAGCGTCCCTGGGCGAGTTGGAGTGAATGGAGGTCAGCGAACCGTCGTGCCCCGTATTCATCGCCTGGAGCATGTCCAGGGCTTCCTGCCCCCTGACTTCTCCAAGGATTATCCGGTCCGGACGCATTCGCAGGGAGTTTTTGACAAGGTCTCTCTGGTTGACTTCACCTTTGCCCTCTATATTGGCGGGCCGGGTCTCCAGGCGCACCACGTGCTCCTGTTTCAACTGGAGTTCTGCGGCATCCTCGATGGTTATAATCCGCTCACCCTCCGGGATGAACCGCGAGAGGGTATTGAGCAGGGTCGTTTTGCCGCTCCCGGTACCGCCCGAGATCAAAACGTTCAGCCTGGCCCGGACTATTCCCTCCAGAAGGTTTCCGATCTCCGGGGTCAAAGTCTTCAGGGTGATCAGATCTTGTATCTCGAGCACGTCTCTGCTGAACCGGCGGATCGAGAGCACAGGCCCGTCCAGCGAAAGCGGCGGGATAATCGCATTGACCCTGGAACCGTCGGCCAGCCTGGCATCGACCATGGGAGAAGACTCATCGATCCTTCGGCCAACGGCCGAGACAATCTTATCAATGATCTTTCTGAGGTGGTTGTTGTCTTTGAATCTGGCTTCCGTGGTTTCGAGCTTGCCGAAACGCTCGATATATATCTGCCGATAATTATTGACCAGAATATCGGAGATAGTAGGGTCCTGCAAAAACGGTTCGAGAGGCCCCAGGCCGAACACCTCGTCTTGGATTTCGGTAAAAAGCAGCTCACTTTCACTCTTATTGAGAGGTACGCGCCCTTTGTCCTCGATGAGCATCTGCTCTACGAGCCGTCTTATCTGAGGCTTGAGCACATCCGGATCGAGTGTGTCCAGCAGGGACAGGTCCATAAGGTCCAGCAGGCGGTCGTGTATCCTGGTCTTGAGCTCGTAATACTCATTAGGGACCTTGGACCGCATTGCCCTTCTCATGGCCGGGGACCGTTGATCATGAGCGACCGGTTCCACCTGGACGCCACGGTTCTCTGAACTTTTAGACGATCGGCTGAAAAAATTCACCACTTCCTTACTCCTGCCATCCCACCTTCGTGAAGGAAGGCGAACTGTTTAACCCCTTTAGGGAAGGGGGGATTTTGGGGATTGGATCAACTTTTTTTAAAAAGGTCGCCCCAAAATGAGCCCTTCTTTTTTTCGAGGGCCCCTTTGTCCGACAAATCCACCGCAATCTGCCGAATGCTGCGGGCAATGGGCGACCTCATGGCTACTTCAGAAAGGGTCTTCCCCTGGTTGATCGCAGACATCGTTGTTCTATAATCGTTGGGGACCGTCCAGGACACTTTCATCCGACAGCTTTCCTCCGCATCTTTCAACGAAATAGAGGTATCTTTTATATATCTGTTGACGATAAGCCGGACATTGTCGCCCGGAGCGAACCCGAGGTTGTAGAACACCCGCGTGAGCCTGTTAACGTTGGTCAGGCATGGAACGTTCAATATGCAGGTAACGAGCACTGTATCGGACAACTCGATGGCCCGGATGGAGATATCGTCGTTGGTGCGCCCCGAGTCTAATACCGTGTAGTCAAAGATCGACTTCATCAGCGTCAGCAGCTTTTCGATTATGTCCGGGGTGAGCTGATTGGTCCCGCTCAATTCGGGCGGGGCAGGCAGCACATAGACTCCGGAGCTGTGCCGGTGAAGAACGCTCATCAGGAACATGGCGTCCAGGCGTGTTATATTCCTGGCAACCTCTCCCCAGTGAAAAGAGGGCTTTATGTCCAGGAAAAAGGGGACCTCACCGAACAACAGGTTCATATCGACCAGCGCAACTGACTGACTCTTGTTCAGGTCAGCCAGGCTGACGGCGAGGTTTACCGCAATGGTAGTATTGCCGACACCCCCTTTGCTCGCCACCACGTTAATAATTTGTCCGGCCCTGTCCGCTTTTATATTTTCCTTTCCCAAGTTCCGGCGCTGTTTGAAGTTCTCGAGG
>JBELAB010000391.1:0-3341 GCA_049509275.1 Syntrophobacteraceae bacterium
GGCAGGAAGAACATAGTGCTGGGGGCAAGGTCTGCGGTCCTCACGCCCGTTCAGAACCTGAAACTGATCATAGTGGATGAGGAGCACGACACATCCTACAAGCAGGAAAACCACCTGCGCTACAATGCAAGAGATGTGGCCCTGATGAGGGGAAAGATCGCAGGCGCGCCCGTGCTCATGGGGTCAGCCACCCCGTCGATTCAAACGGTACACGGATGCACTGAAAAACGGTATCGCTCGATTGCGCTCCCCAACCGGGTGATGAACAAGCCTCTGCCGGATTTCGAAGTTGTGGATATGAAACGTGAAGGAGGGCGGCATGGAATTTTTTCGTTCAAGCTCAGGGAGGCAATCGGCGAGACAATACGTACTGGCCGGCAGGCACTCCTGTTTTTGAACAGAAGAGGCTATGACAAGTACTATCTTTGCAACACATGCGGTCAGGCGCTCCAGTGCGTGTCGTGCAGCGTAACTCTTACCTACCATAAAAAAGATAACCGCCTCCGCTGCCATTACTGCGGCTGGGAAACGTCTCTGCCTGAGAGGTGTCCGGTTTGCGCCCAGGCTACGCTGTTTCCGCATGGGTTCGGGACCGAAAAAGTGGAAAAGGAGGTAAAAAGACTTTTCCCCGACGCCCGGATAGTGAGAATGGACCGGGATACAATAAACAGCTACGACCGGCTGCTAAGTGCACTGGATGCCGTGCGCTCGGGCAAAGCCGATGTTTTGCTCGGTACGCAGATGGTGGCAAAAGGCCACGATTTTCCTGACATAACGCTTGTAGGCATAATCAACGCCGACGCCGGTCTCCAGGCGCCGGACTTCCGGGCCGGAGAGGTCCTGGTTCAGCTTCTCATACAGGTTGCCGGACGCGCCGGCCGTGGAGAAGAACCTGGGCGGGTCATCCTTCAAACCTACAATCCATCGCATTTTACCATTGAATCGGCACTAAAGTTTGACTATGACGGTTTCTGCCGGGAAGAGCTAAGATCGCGGCAAATCCTTCAATATCCACCATTTACCCGCCTGCTCAAGATGCTGGTCACTTCGGCGGGTGAACAATCAGCCCGCGACGGGGCTCGTCTGCTTGCCGTCGTTTGCCGTGAAAAGGCAGACTGCTTCAGGAATAAGGGAAGAAGCGTCGCCGTTTTGGGACCGTCGCCCGCAGCCCACGTGAAGCTCAGGAACAGGTTCAGGTGGCATCTGTTCATAAAGACCTGGACAAGCTCGGATATGCAGAACTTCACTGAAAGCGTGCTCGAATCCATCAAAGGCGATCCGGTCTTCCGGTCCGTGCAGATCGCTGTAGACCGCGATCCGGCGACCGAGATATGATCGCTTTATGCCTGACATACTTCTCATACAGCCCCCAATCCGGGATTTCTATTTAACGGCAAAAAGAACCAGCCCTTACGGGCTTGCCTGTATCGCCTCGCAGCTCTTACGAGAAGGCTACTCGGTCGAAATCCTGGACGCACTTGCTTCAACCAGGTCAAAAAAGGTGGAGCTTCCGCCCGAAATGTTGTACCTGCGAGATTTTTATTCAGGGCCGGATATTTCCCCTTTGGCCATGTTTCATGATTTCAGGCGCTTCGGACTCAGTCAGGAACTCATCGGTGAGAGGGTCCAAGGTTCCGGCGCATTCCTTGTGGGAATATCGTCTCTTTTTACTGCATACAGCGCTGAGGCGGTGCGGATCGCACAAGTGGTGAAACACCTGCGCCCTGAGGCCGTGACCGTACTTGGCGGCCATCATCCGACCGAGATGCCCGAAGAGGTGTTGAGGCGGCACGATTGTGTGGATTTCATTATCCGAGGCGAGGGTGAGGCTGCCATGGCTCTTCTCGCCGGGGCAATTCACAGTGAGACCTCGGTCGAATCTGTCCCCGGGATAGGGTTTCGAACCACTGGTGGAAAGCTTTTCATAAGACCGCCCGCTGTTTTGGCGGACCTTGACGATGTTGCCCTTCCGGCAATCGATCTGATCGACAATAACTTCTACCGGCGCAGCAAAAAGCCAAGCGCGGTGATTACAGCCGGCAGAGGCTGTCCGCTCGGTTGCAGCTACTGCTCAATCGGATGCTCCTCGTGGTGCGGTTTCCGCATGAAGAGCGTGCCCCGGGTCATCGAAGAAATGAAACGTGCGGTCTTCGGCATTGGTGCCCGCTTCATAGATTTCGAAGATGAAAACATTTCGTACGTGCGGGAGTGGTTTCTCGATCTGCTTAATGAAATAGAGTCGCAGTTTAAGGGTTGCGCTCTGGAATTGAGGGCCATGAACGGCCTTTTTCCTCCCACCCTGGATGAGGAAGTGGTTTGCGCGATAAAGGCCGCCGGTTTTACCGCTCTTAATCTTTCGCTTTGTACGACCTGCCGCGAACAACTAAAAAAATTCAGACGCCCCGACGTGCGCGAGGAGTTTGAAAGGTCCCTGCAGTACGCCGAAAAATATGGGCTTGAGACTGTTGCATACATCATTGTGGGAGCGCCGGGGCAAGACCCGCGAGACTCTGTGGCAGACCTGGTCTACCTGGCCGGCAAGACTGCGATCGTTGGAGTATCCGTTTTCTATCCGGCCCCCGGCAGCGCCGACTTCGAAAAATGCAGGGCCCAAAATCTACTCCCCGCCGCGCTTTCTCAATGGCGCTCAACGGCCCTCCCAATTTCCGGGGCTACTACCAGGAAGGATTCGATCACACTGCTGAGACTGGCGAGGGTCCTCAATTTTTTTAAATCGCTTGACTCAACGGACAAACAGGAGGTCCTGGATCTTGCCAAAAATCATGCGATGCAGACGGTCCCGGCCCAAATAGCGACGCCGATGGCGCCGTGCAGCGTTGAGACTCGTGCTGCCGGAAGGCGTGAGATCGGCAAAACGCTGCTGGGTATTTTCCTGCGGGATGGAGTAATCTACGGTGTAAGCCCGGAAGGGCAACTATTTCGCCACCTGACATCCGATGCACTTTGCCTGGAATTCAGAAGCGGCCTGCTGGGGCTTTTTTAGTAGAGTTATTAGCTTCGTATTATGACATAAATGACTCCATCGCTTCTATTGCCTGGCTTGGGCATTCTTCCTGTGGGATATGGCCACAGTTTGGAATAACGACTAGCTTTGAATCAGGAATGTTTGCAGCGAGTTTTCTACCAACTTCTAATGGTATGATTGTATCCTTTTCACCCCATATTATAAGCACTGGTATTTTGATTGTCTTGTATCTATCAGTAATCTCATCAATGTTAGGTGGAACTATTTGTTGTGCTGTTTTTGTTAGAGCGTAAGATGAGCCTGGAAGGGAGAGGTATGATGCATATGATGCTACCATGTCCTCTGTGATTCCGCT
>JBELAB010000392.1:0-3336 GCA_049509275.1 Syntrophobacteraceae bacterium
AGCCGCCGCAGGCGTGCTGCCCGCTTGCAAAATCGCCGCGGACAAAGAACGGCGAGCCGCCGCAGGCGTGCTGCCCGCTTGCAAAATCGCCGCGGGCAAAGAACGGTGAGGTATCCTCCAATTGGGAACCGGGCGGGCTGTGTGGAACCGATGATGGCGCAACTTTTTTTAGCGCTCCTCCATTATCCCGTCTTGAACAGGATGGGTGACATAATCGCTTCGGCGATAACGAACCTCGATCTTCACGACTTGGCGCGGTCGTGTCGCACTTACGGCGTGCCGGCGTGCTATATAGTTACGCCTCTCAGGGACCAGAGGGCGCTCGCAAACCGGCTTGCGGCTCACTGGATCGAAGGCAGGGGAGGCGAAATCCTGCCGGAGAGGCGTGAGGCCATGAAGCTTCTAAGGATTGTGGGAAGCCTCTCTTCGGCCATTGAGGATATCGCTCGAAAGAGCGGTAAGACCCCGGTCCTGTGGGCCACCACCGCAAAAAATGCAGGGGGTGCTCTGAGCCATTGCGAGGCTCGGGATTTGCTTGAAAGGGAAAACCGGCCTTTTCTGCTTCTCTTCGGGACAGGATGGGGCCTCGCACCGGAGATTTTCGACCTTGCGGATGCGGTGCTCGAACCGATTCCGGGCGTTAACGGCTACAATCATCTTCCGGTGCGCTCGGCTGCCTCTATCCTGATGGACAGGCTGCTGGGACGAGGTTAGCAGGTGTGCGTCCGGATATGCCGGATGAATCTGCACCCTCTGCGAAGTGGGCCATGCCCGCGATTTAATCTGAAATATGTGGGGGATTTGAATTCAGCTTACGGGGTGATCCTTTCCGGGGCCCTGTTTCATATTTATTTGCGGAGGAATGAAAATGGGAATCAGCTTGCTCGAAACGATCGAAAGAGATCACATGCGCTTCGATATCCCGGCATTAAGGATCGGCGATACGGTGAAAGTGCACGTGAAAATCCGTGAAGGGGATAAAGAACGCATCCAGGTATTCGAGGGCGTGGTGATCCGCACCCATAGAGCCAAAATGGGCGCCACTCTCACGGTCCGCAAGGTGTCCTACGGGGTTGGCGTGGAGCGTATTTTCCCCGTTCATTCCCCTCAGATAGATAAAATAGAGATACTGCGTCGAGGCCGCATCCGCCGGTCCAGGCTCTACTATCTGCGCAAGCGGGTCGGCAAGGCGGCCAGAATACGCGAAAAGCGGGAGCCGGCAAAGTCATAGGTTGGTTCACGCGAAGACGCGAAGATGCGAAGCCTTAAAAATCTTGTTGACATTCCGGCATCTTGTATCCAGAGTTCACAACGCCCGTTCGAGTCCGGGTCAGGCTTCGCAGGCGATTTCCCCTGCCTCCGTCTGCCTTGATTCCTTCGCGCCTTTGCGCCTTCGCGTTAAAGAATTTTCAGGTACTGAATTCGAGGCGGGCCCCATGCAGCGGCAATTGATCGAAGCCCTGGCGGTTGATATGCGTCTCCATGAAAGGGATGCCTACCGGCGGGGTTTTCGTTTTATTTGCGGGATAGACGAGGCGGGCCGGGGGCCGCTGGCAGGCCCAGTGGTCGCCGCCGCCGTGGTTTTGCCAAAAAGCGTTCGTCTCCCCGGGGTTACAGATTCAAAGCGGCTAACCGCCGAACAGCGCGAAGATTTTTGCGTTAAAATCCGGCCGCGCGCACTGGCCATCGGAATCGGGGTTATAGATAATGTTGAAATAGATCGGATAAATATCCTCCAGGCAACCTTTCGTGCAATGACCAGCGCTGTCGGCCAGTTGGCGATAGAGCCGGATTTTCTTCTCATCGACGGCCCATACGAGCTTCCTCTGCGGATGGAGCAGAAGGGAATTGTGCAGGGAGACTGCCTTTCGGTCTCCATTGCAGCAGCCTCCATAATCGCCAAGGTCCATCGCGACCGCCTGATGTGCGAGTTTCACGAAACATTTCCTCAATACGGATTTGATTCCCACAAAGGCTATGCCACCGCCCGGCATTACGAGGCCATTCGCAGGCATGGACCATGTCCGCTGCACCGGATCACTTTTAAGGGCGTCCTGCCCGTTGCGGAGCGCCGCATTGATGATGAGGAGCCGGTATAATAAGGGGAGAGAGGGCGAGAGCGCGGCGGCTCAATACCTCTCGAGCAGTGGAATCAAAATCCTCGACCGAAACTTCCGGTGTCCGCTGGGCGAAATAGATCTGGTCGCAAAAGACGGAAAGACAATCGTATTTGTGGAGGTAAGGGCCCGGCAGGCGGACGGGATCTGCAGCCCCGAGGAATCCATTACCATATATAAACGCAGGCGCTTGACACGCGCGGCCTTGTGGTATTTGAAACAGCGGGGGCTGCTGGACTCACATGCACGCTTCGACGTTGTCGCGATCAGGTGGGACGGCGAAAAACCCGAAATAAACTGGATAGTCAATGCCTTCGAACCCGAACGCTGAAAAAGAGGCAAAGGAAGGAACGCTCTACGTTGTCTCAACGCCTATCGGAAACCTTGCCGACATCACCCTGAGAGCGCTCGACACCCTGCGGGCTGTCAATCTGATCGCTGCGGAGGACACCCGCCACACACGAAAACTCCTGTCCTATTACGGCATCCATAAACCCCTGATCAGCTATCACGAGCACAATGCGCGGCAGCGCGGAGGCGAACTGCTCGAAAAAACCGCTTCCGGGCTGAGCGTGGCGCTGGTCACCGATGCAGGGACCCCTGGTGTGTCCGACCCCGGAGAGCATCTAATTGAAGCGGCGCTGGAGCGTGGGATGCAACCTGTGGCCATTCCCGGCGCGACCGCCCTCATATCGGCCCTGGTCGTTTCGGGGCTGCCAACCCAACCCTTTGTTTTCCTTGCTTTTCCTCCTGCCAGAGGCGCAGAAAGACGGCGCTTTTTCGAAAGAAACGCCCGTCTTGAAATGACCCTGATACTGTATGAATCTCCCAAAAAGCTTGCAAAAACCCTCAATGATATGCTCGGGAGCTGGGGCGAAAGGAGGGTGGCGGTAGCACGGGAGCTTACAAAGATACACGAGGAAGTTTTTCGGGGTTCGATTTCGGAAGCCCTCGAGCATTTCTCGGGCGAGGTCAGGGGGGAGTTGACACTGGTGGTGGAGGGTGCAGGGGCCGGACAGAATGTGGATTCCCAATCGCATCCGGGGCCGGAACCGGGCAACTTTGATCCGGAACGCTTGAACCTGAATTCCTCGAATCAGGGGTCTCCGGCCTGGAGAGACGAGCTAAAGGCCCTGCTCCTGGGGGGTCTTTCATCAAAGGAAGCCGCATCGGCAATTGCCGGCCGCTTCAACCTTTCCCGAAGGGTGGCGTATCAAGC
>JBELAB010000393.1:0-3262 GCA_049509275.1 Syntrophobacteraceae bacterium
GGCAATCCCCCTGAAGACTGTAAGGCGAAACGGGTGAGGTTAGCACCTCTCCGCCGGTCAGGGCGGCGGCGGCCCAGAAATATGAAGCTGAGGAACAGTCGCCTTCGACCGTGAAATTGCAGGGCGCATAGACCTGTGGCGCCGGGATCGCTATCCTGTTGGAAGCTTCCCGCTCAAAGCGGATTCCCGCTTGCTGCATCATCCCCAGAGTGATGTCTACATAAGGCCGGGATGCGGCAGGTTCGGACCATTGTACCCCGACTTTTCCGCGCGCCATTGGCGCCGCAATGAGGATTCCGGATAAAAACTGGCTGCTTTCCGAAGCATCTACAAAAACATCCCCGCCGTTAAGTCCCCTGCAGGTGATTTGCACGGGAAGAAACCCGGTTTTCCCGATCCAGTGCTTTGCCGTCCCTAGCTTTTCGAGAGCTTCTACGGCCGGACCGACCGGGCGCTGCCGAAGGCGCGGAGTGCCGTCGAGCACAAATGTTCCGGTCCCCGCCGAGAAGGCGGCGAGAAGAAGGCGGGCACTCGTCCCGCTGTTTCCAAGAAAAATCGGTCCCTCCGGCTGCCGCCAGCGACATGCCGGGGGCGCCACCCGTATCGAATCGGAGCTCCATTCGATTATTGCGCCCGAGGCCTCCAGCGCCTTGGCCGTAAATAAGGTATCCTCGGCTTTGAGCGGGTTGCCTATCTGTGCAGGCCCCTCGGAAAGAGCGGCCATAATGAGCGCACGGTGGGTTATCGACTTGGAGCCCGGGAGCCGAATTTGCGTATTTATTTTCGAAACGGGTTTTATCGTTTTAAGAAGATTTTTCATTTACGGCGTCTTCCAGGACCTGTCGCATCGCCTCGATGGCGGGAGTTTCGAAGACGGCGCGTCCCAGCCACCATTCGACTTGAGCGGCCCCCTGGTACAGAAGCATGTCAAGACCGGACACAACCGTGCACCCGGCGTCCCTGGCGGCTCTGGAAAAGGCCGTCCATCGGGGGCTGTAAATTATGTCCATTACGGTCATTTCGGGTTTGAAAAAGGAGTTGACAAAGATGGGAGAGGCTCCACTGTCCTCCAGCCCTACCGAGGTGCACTGAACTACTATGTCGAAATCTGTTGCAACTTTTGCCAGAGTGTCGAGCGGAATGAATTTGCTCTTAATCTGCCTGGACAAAACCTTGCCCCGCTCTACGCACCGGTTTGAGATCGTAACTTTTGCCCCGGCCTTTATGAGGCCGTAGGCCACCGATCGAGCGGCCCCTCCGGCGCCCAGGATAAGAGCGCTTCGGGCCGAGACTTCAACGACTGCCGAAAGGGCCCGCAAAGCGCCGATCCAGTCGGTATTGATGCCTTCCCAGCCCAGGTTCGTCCTGCGCAGGGTGTTTGCGGCCCCGATCTTTTGGGCTGTCTTATCGATTTGTTCGGCCAGTCGGCACGCTGTCTCCTTGTAGGGAAGGGTCACGCTCAACCCGCTGAAGCCCGTTTTGTGCAAGAGCTTGAGATCGCTGTCAAGCTCATCGACATAGAAAGCCGCGAAAAGCGCGGGAACATCGAGCGCCTTGAAGCACGCGTTCATCATGACGGGACTCAGACTGTGGCGCACAGGATTTCCGATAACGGCGAAAAGCTTTTTCTGTTCAGGTCTGATCATTTCATCGTCACCTTGAGGATCAACCTATTGCAATCATCGCGGCAGTATCCCATCGAGCTGAAACTTCAGCTTCTTTCTGAGAACCTTGAGGTAATGCAGGAACTCCGGTTCACGGTAGTCGGGATATGTCCAGGGCAGGGGACTGTACGCTCCTTTCTGATAAACGAGGGTGAGATCGGCATGGATTCCGGCACGAAGATAAACCCTGTGCGTAAAATTCTTCCCGGTCGCCAGGACGAAGCGCTCCTGGCTGAGAAGTCCCGGATCGATATTAACCCGCCGTTTTCCATCACCCAGCAGGCTGGTTTCAATTTCATTGGTTCGAAGCTTGATATCGGGCAAAGACTCAGGGGCCACGAGATTCATAAAGCTTGCCGTCTGTCTGCGGATTGCCCGCCCCATTTCATCATCGTAATAAGCAGTGTAGGTAAATGCGCCGGAAATGGACAGAAAATCCATCGGTCCGAAATCCGATACAAGGGCATTTAGAGCTTGTCGTTGAGCTCCGGGATCGCTAAACAAAAACCGGATTATAAGCTTGGCTGGGTAAGGTTCTCTGGGCTGACTCATATTATTGGTGAATAGTGAGTAGTGAGTAGTGAATAGTGAATAGCTGGTTTTTGCATGTCACTATCCACTATTAACCAACTCACTGTTTCAAAGCGGTTTTGCTTCCTCGATCAACATGATCGGGATATCTTCCCTAACTTCATACATAAGCCTGCACTGTTCGCAAATGAGCCCGGTTTCATCCGGGTTTGGATGTATCGGCCCTTTGCATTTAGGGCACCTGAGGATTTCAAGAAGCTCCTTTTTGACAGCCATCCGGCAGACTCCTTTTTTTAGGTTTGCTCCCGTGAAGCTCTTCATTGCGGGACATATGCGGCCGTTGTGTACAGGCTCGGCACGATAAACCTGTCCAGAAAGATGATTGCAAGGATCAGTATAAGAGGAGTTAAATCGATCCCACCGGTGTTGAGCGGGAGTACCCTTCGAATGCGGTAAAGCGCAGGTTCGGTCACATTATAGAGGAACCGGACGATAGGGTTATAGGGGTCGGGATTTACCCACGACAGGATCGCGCGGGCGATCACAATGTACATGTAAACATTGAGGGCTATATGAAGAATGTCTGCCAACGCCCTCAGAAAAAAGGCAATAACGAACATGTCTGACTCCAGACCGAGAGGTTGTGAATCAACTATCGGCAAAACAATTAAAACTACTTTTTTTCACGTGGCCTGTCAACCCGGCACTCAGGTGTCTATCAGCTTTTTGGATAGATTTTTAGCTTGCGGCTGCACTTATAGCCCTTCATGCTGCTGGACCCGAAGCGCCAGGTTTGCTTTGAAGCAACTTGAGGTTGACATTGGCCCCAAAAACAGGGATGAAAGGGCGATCTGAAGATTTCTATTTCCCCGGGGGCCGGGCGTATGAGTAAATTCCAGTTAAGTGAGTGGGTCCTGCTGACTTCTCAAAAAGGGAAGAAATGGCTCGTTCAAGTAGAGGATGCGCCGTTTTCGTCCCATCTTGGCGCTATTCATCTGGGGGACATAGCGGGCAGGGAGGAAGGCGACTGGCTGGTTACCAGCAAAGGAGCAAAGCTGATGCTCTTC
>JBELAB010000394.1:0-3261 GCA_049509275.1 Syntrophobacteraceae bacterium
GAGCCTGGGCTGTGCCGGGGAATTTATCCACAAGCCGCGTGTAGATAATACGAGCCATTGTGGTTTCGCCCATCTGCTGCCATCCCATTCCCTGCTTGAGAAGGGCGCCGGCGGTTTTGCCCCCTTTCGGGTATTTGTCCACCACCTGCTGGTAAGCTTTAATCGCTTCCTCATAGTGCTTGTCCAAAAAGTAACACTCACCAATGTTATACAAGGCACTCTCTTCCAGGCCGGATTTCGGAAACTTCGAGACGAATCCTTGAAATTCTTTTCTTGCACCTTCATATTTCTTTTGCTGCATCAGGTGGACCCCTTTGTCAAATTCCACCTGTTCGGCGTTTTTACCCTGAGCGTCTGGGGAAAGCGACGGGACCCCGGTTCGGGGAGAAACCTCGCCAGCAGGCGGCGTTGACTGTATGGCGGCCTGCTGTTGCGGCCGGGGTGGATGCGAGGATGCAGGTGAATCTTCCATCACAACGGTCCCGGAGGGAGGAACCGAGGGTTCCTGCGCCGGCGCCTGGGCAGCGGAAGCCTGGGTGCGCTGGAGCTGATCGATTTTATGCTCCAGTTGCTCGATCCTGCCGTTCAATGCCCTCATCTGCGTTTGCAGCTCTTCCATCCGCGAGTAAAGGTCCCCGCTTTTTCGAGATGCTCCTTCGGTGCTTTGAAGGCGCGCCTCAATAGCGCCCTGTCGCTGGTTCAGAATAGACAGGTTTTCCTGAATCGTTGTGGTTTCCGACGTCGAAGCGCACCCCGCAAGCAATCCTGCAAAGAAAACAACCACGCAATACCGTAACAATCTCTTCTCGATTCCACCCGGCATACATTCCCTTTCCTTCGAAGCCCCTCATGCAGATGTCCTGGAATGGCCGCGCGGCCATAGCCAGGACATATCCCTTCGCAGATTTGTTCCAATAAGTGAAAAAGGAATTTTTAATAATTCAAAACAAAGTGAGCGCGCCTGTTCTTTGCCCATGAGGCCTCATCATGCCCGGCAGCGGCAGGGCGTTCCTTGCCGTAGCTGACCGTGGTAAGCTTCAGGTTGGAAGAGTTCGAACTGAGTATGTACTGCTGTGCATCATGGGCACGCCTTTCCCCCAGTGCAATATTGTATTCGGTTGTTCCCCGCTCGTCGCAATGGCCTTCGATAGTCACCGCCACCTTGGGGAATCTTTTCAGAAAGGCGATTTTTTCATCAAGGACCTTTTTGGCAGGTTCTGTAAGAGTATACGAGTCGTAGTCGAAGTAGACATCCTGGTTTTCGAAGGCTTTAGCCCTATCCAGAAACTCTCTTTTTTCAGCTTCCGAGTTGATGCCCAACGCCCGCCACTTGGCCTCATCCATCGGCCCCCCTGTTGTGGCAGCACCGTACTCCTGCCCCGGACTGCCGTAGCCGGGTGGAGGAGGAACGTTTTTCTGCGAACATGCGCTCATCGCGGCTATAAACGCGAAAATCATCAAAACGAGAAAGATACTTTGTTTGCTTTTCATTCCTTTTCCCTCCCGGTGATTCGGCTTACTGGCGATTCCTTCTGGGTGACCAGTCAGGCAACTCCTGCGCCCCGCTCTGCCGCGTTAGCTGCCAATCCCCAGTCCCATTCGAATACATTATCCGAATTGCGGACCCCCCCTGCTTATTAGAGCTGTACGCAATATTGCGCCCATCCGGCGACCAGCACGGACCTTCATTCCTGCCTTCGTGTGTGAGCGCATGATTATCACTGCCGTCCGGACGAATTATATAGATGTTCAATTCGCCCCCGTCCCTTCCGCTATAGGCGATCCAGTCGCCTTTTGGCGACCAGGCCGGAGATGTATTGTAATTGCCGCCGAATGTCAGGCGCTTTTTTTGGCCCGTAGTAACATCGAAGATGTATATCTGCGGATTGCCGGATTCATTGGAAACATAGGCGAACTTTTGGCCGTCCGGCGACCAATCGGGAGACACACTTATCGAAGAGCCGAAACCTACCCCGAATTTTCGTATGATCTGGCCTGTCGCGCTCACCAGATAAATGTCCTGGCCTCCATCTTTTGTCAAGGTAACAGCCAGCTCATTTCTTCCCGGTCTCCACGCAGGAGTGATATTCATCCCCGGAAAACCGCTGATCAGGTAACTGGAATTGCTGAGCACATTTATCCCGTAGACTTTGGGTGCGCCGTCCCGATAGCTCACAAAGGCGATCTGGCTCTGGTCGGGGCTCCATGACGGAGAAAGCGCGATGCTGTTGTCCCTGGTTACCTGTACCGGATTGTTGCCGTCAAAATCGCAGTAGAAAATCTCCTTGGCGCTTCCGACGCTCTGAACGTAGGCAATCTTTGTATCGAATACCCCACGCTCGCCCGTAAGCATCATCATAATATCGTCTGCAAAGGCATGCACAATCTGCCGCCAGGCCCGCAATTCGCCGGCATAGCTCTTGGGCGTTCCTACCATTTTCATGCCCGTAACATCGAAGAGCCGGCCGTCCAATCTGATTGAATTCCCTTGGACCTGATAAGAACAGCGAGCCAAAAAGTCTGCCCCCTGGCGCCTCCAATCCTGGAACTTGATCTCGGAAGCTTCAAGCCCCATTAACTGAGGGTCTTCCAGAAACCCCTTCCGGTCCAGCGGCCGAAAAACCCCTGAGATATTGAGATCGTTTGAGAGCACGTCGCTCATCTCCCGGGCCAGTTGGGTCTGCTCCGGGGCCATGTATTTGAAATCCGGAACGGCAATTGGAATTCTCTGGAAGCTGGGTTTGGTAATATCGAGGTAGATGGTTTGAGCGGATGCTACGCCCAATAGTCCCCAAGTCCCGAGAAAAAGAAAAAAACTGAAAGACACTAACCTGCTCCTGACCGGATACATATTACGGATAACCCTTTCTGTGCCTTACTACGATACATGCCCGGGGAGAAAAGTCAGAATCAATTTAGTGCTGCTCTGAGCAATCGCTTCAGGTACCGGGGGAAGCGGCGCAGCCCTGTTCACCGCGCGCACTGCTGCATCATCGAATAGCTCATTGCCCGATTTTGCCATGACCCTGATACTGACAATTTCACCTGTCTTTTTTATCTGGACCTCAACTACGGCCTTGAGGCCGTTTATTCCCTGTTCGTTTACCAACCTCCATTCGCTTTGGATCTTTTGTGTGACCTGGAATGCATACATGTTGACCAACTGATTTGTCGCGGTACTTCCTTCAGGGCTTCCGTACGCGCTCCCCTGAGCGGTCCCCCGGGTTCCTCCCTCGACTACGCCGCTTGGCGTCCCGTGAG
>JBELAB010000395.1:0-3239 GCA_049509275.1 Syntrophobacteraceae bacterium
GCCGAGGTCTCGGCATCACCTGAATATTATCCGGACAAAATCCGAATCCCTCTGCGCCTCATCCTGGCCATAACCGGCGACAGGCAAACTCCTCTGGACGGGGGAGCACTACTGAGCCTTCCGAGAAAGGACCTCACAAATCCCGGCGCCTTTTCCTTGCCGCCGCAGCAGGCAGCGGCGTTCCCGGCGGGCGGTCCCACCGCCTTTGTCTTGCCGCCGCCGCAGGCAGCGGCGTTCCAGGCGGGCGGTCCCACCGCCTTTTTTCTCCCCGGCGACCGCGTGCTTTTTCGGACCGTTCTCAAGCGCTTCCGCAGCTTCAGAAATCCCGGTGGTTTCGATTACGTTCTTTATGAGGCCGAAAAAGGTCTCCATGCCCAGTGTTTTTTGAAGGACGAACGGCTCTTGATAAAGATCGTCCCCGCATAGTGGACCGGCCATTCCGGCAGTGCTTTTGAGCCGGCATCCAAGATATTGAATGTGATAAGGGGCCGAATTGAGCTCTTCCGGCAAAAGACGCTTCTGTGGGCCCAAAGATCACTGGACCCGGAGCCGGCGGCCTTTTATGCGGCGATGATACTCGGGTACAAATTGCTATTGGACAGGAACTGGCAGGACCGTATCCATCAAACGGGCCTGAACCACCTGCTCTCGGTTTCGGGTCTCCACATCGGAATGGTCAGCATGTTCGTCTTCTGGCTCGTTTGCCTTGCGGTTCGTTTTTTGTTCCCATCAATTCTTAACAGAATAAGCGATAAGCACATAGCCCTTTGGCCCGCTCTTGTCTGCGGTGTCCTCTACGCGTTTCTTGCCGGATTTGGAGCGCCCACGATCTGGAGATCCATACTGACCCTGGCCGTGTTTCTCCTGGCCGGCTTCTGGTACCGTAAGGCCGACTCTTTAACCCTACTGGCCTTTGCCGCCCTGTTCATACTGGTCCTGGACCCCAAGAACCTCTGGCAGATCCCTTTCCAACTGACGTTTGCATGTGTTTTTGCAATCATTGTTATCTATCCACGATTTCGTAGAATCAGGCTTTACGGGATATTCCCGGCCCTCGGGCCGGACAGGGTCGCGGGCAGGATAATATCCAAGTTCGAAGAAGCTTTCTGGATTTCGATATCAATCAATATCCTGCTGATTCCGCTGATAATTTTCTATTTCGACGGGTTTGCCCTGACGGGATTTTTCGCCAATATCTTTCTGATACCCTATCTGGGGTTCGTGGTTCTGCCCCTGGGGCTTTTGAGCGTGCTGCTGTTCGCGTTCAGTCAAACCCTGGCCTATCCGGTCATCTTTATCGTAAACTACCTTCTTTGGGGCTGTTTGCGGCTGATAGAATGGTTTGCCGGTTTTTCCTGGAGCTATTTCTGGACCGGAAGCATTTCGCCCGTATGGCTCTTTGTGGTTTACGCGTCTCTGGGCCTTTTGTTCGCCACTTTTCCCCGAAAAATCAAGATAGCCGGTCTGGGCGTCATGGCTGTGCTTATCTGCGGCGGCCTGGCGCTGAGCAACCACGCAGGGTCGAACGGCACAGGGACATTGAGGGTGGACGTTATCGACGTGGGGCAGGGGTCATCGGCTCTTGTCAGGTTCCCCGCAGGTGAGACTATGCTCGTGGACGGCGGAGGGATTCCCGATGATTCATACGATATCGGCCGAGGGGTCCTCGCTCCGTTTCTGTGGTGCGATGGAATCCGGCGGCTGGACTACGTGGCCCTCTCACACTATCACCCCGATCATGCGCTTGGGCTTCGTTTCATCCTTCGCAATTTCGACGTGGGGTCCTTTTGGACCAGTGGAATTACCGGGGATGACAAGAAGGCCGGGATAATTCGTTGCGGCCTCGATGAAATCGCGTTGAAGCGAAGGATTAAGATTAGGACATTTCCCGATCTGTTAAAAGATGTGCAAATAGGTAAGACCCGAATACGGCTCCTCCATCCAACTCGGGAGTCTCTTGAACACAAGTCCCCAAAGGACCTGAACGAAGTCTCGCTCGTGCTGGAGATATCTTTTGGTCAAACCAGGGTGATCCTGCCGGGCGATGCCGGCCGGAGCGTCGAAGAGTTGATTATTCCGGCACTCGAGGGCCGGATGCGAACGCTTCTTGTCGCAGGTCACCACGGCAGCCGAAACTCGAGCAGCGAAGCATTTCTGGACGCGCTTCACCCTGAGGCCATCGTTTGTAGCTGCGGCTATGACAACCAGTTCGGCTTTCCGGCCCCTGCGGTAATCGAGCGTTGCGCCGCGCGGAATATACCGATGTACAGGACGGATGTTAATGGCGCCGTGCATGCCGTATCAGACGGGCAGAAGTGGACGATTACCTCAGAAGCGGACAGGGACATCAACGCTCAAAAGGAGCGAGAAAGGTAGAAATCAACAATAACTTAAATGGTACATTTCGCTCTTTGAAAGAGCGGATTGGGGGTTTTTGACTTGCCTCTGCGGATGTTCCATCACAGTGTCGGGCGATGCACAGTTTTGATCGGCTCGGCCTGCGGGCTTCATCCTCCTCCCACGGGCGGCAGGAAGCTGATCTTATCGTTCGGGCTCAAGGTGCGATCCATAGCCGTGAGCTTGTTGTTGACGAGAATGAAGACCTTACCGTCTTTCAGTTCCAGATCGGGGTAACGGTCGCTGACGTAGGTGATCACATCCCTCACTCGAGTGTTTTCGGATATCGGCATATTGATCTCGCTCGTTTTTGTCGTCATGCGGTGAAGCCCGTGGAATTGAACTGTTACTACCATCTATCGATAATCCTCCCGAACAACGATAACCTCGTAAGACAGACTATGAACAACACTGGGTAAGATAATGCCATATAGATTGCGGGCATCCCTCAGAGATGTCCTTTCCGGTGCTCTCGTTGGTTTGCTTTTCTATTCTTCCATCACCCCGTAAGAGGCCAGCAGACTCTTGACCTTTTCGTCCAGAAGGCCAAACCTGGCGATTGTCTCAGGCAGGGGAATCGCATCGGGCGTGAATCCCTTCTCCTTGTAAACCATGTCGCACAGTTTTTCAAAGGCTTCCTGGCGCAATTTGATGAGCAGATCGTGCCTCTCTTTGGCGCCGGCTGGAAGCTCCGCTCCGTTGAGCCGCTCCTTGAGCCAGTCGGAGTAGTATTCGGCCCTGCTCTCATACTCGTTGAGAAAAGCCGGTCCCATGGCTCTTAAGGGAATGCGGTCGCTTTTCCTCGTTCCCTTGCCGTTTCGCAAATTGATGAGCTTTTGCAG
>JBELAB010000396.1:0-3236 GCA_049509275.1 Syntrophobacteraceae bacterium
GCGGCCGATACGCTTCATAAGACGTGTTTCCAGGTTTTCCGGTCTCATATTCCACCCCTAGCACATTGTCAATTTACGACAATAGAGCGCGTTTTTCAATAGATAATCAATCAGCTAATACGAAATCCGGGATAGGCCGGCCGCGGGTCCCGGCTTTCTCATGACGTTACGATCCTATGAAATCATGCTCTCATTTCGCCGCCGGATGTAATGCAAATCTTTGATACCGCGATAGAAGCCTTCTTTCCTTTACCTCCTCATCGGTATTCCAGCAGCTTGGCAATTTGCCCCACTCAGGAAGCCACCTCTTCATATCGACAGTCAGGCTTGGAACCATCCAGGCCCGCTTATGCCCCGGCAAGGCCATAAGAGGAGGACTTTCGCATCCACCACTCGCTTTTCAAAGAGAATATACAGCCTTCCCACTTACCGAGAATACGCATCCAGCTCAAGCATTCCATGCTGGGGACCGGAACGTGTCCAGATGCGGTAGGCGGCGGATGCGATCATCACGGCGTTATCGGTACAGAAGCGTACCGGGGGCAGATAAAGCCGAAAGTTTCGGGAGGCGGCCTCCTGCGCCAGACTCTTCCTCAACCTGCTGTTTGCGGCAACTCCCCCTACAGCAGCGATATCAGACAGGCCACACTGTTGCGCCGCCTTGATACTCTTTTCGACCAGCACGTCAACAATAGCCTCCTGGAAGCTCGCCGCGAAATCCCCTAATGTGTAAGACCCAGCCCCGCTGCGGGCAGAATCAGAGGCAGGGGGGCCGTGCATGCGGATAAAATTGGCGGCGGCGGTTTTTAAACCGCTGAAGCTGAACTCAAGAGATTCTTTTTCAAACCGGGAGCGCGGGAATTTAATCGCCTCCGGATTTGCGCCGGAAGCGAGTTTGTCGATCTCAATACCACCTGGATAGCCAATGCCGAGCAGCTTTGCTATTTTATCGAATGCCTCTCCCGCCGCGTCGTCCCTCGTTGCTCCCAGCAGCCGGCTGCCACCGTCCCGATCAACCCTGTATAGAGCGGTATGGCCACCGGAAACGACCAGGCAAATGAAAGGGTTCTCCGGCATGCCGCTGGAAATGAAGGCGGCCTGGATATGCCCATCGAGATGATTGACCGCAATGAGCGGCTTGTCGAGAGCGTAAGCCATAGCTTTTGCGGCGCTCAAACCGACCAGCAGCGCCCCGACAAGCCCGGGGCCTTGCGTAACCCCAATTACGTCAAGTTCTTCGCAGGAAACGCCTGCTTTTTCCAGCGCGCTCTCAATTACGGGGATGATATACTCCAGGTGCTTCCTCGACGCCAACTCGGGAACTACCCCGCCATAAGGGCCGTGAATAGAAACCTGGCTGGCAATCACGCTGGACAATATTTCTTTCCCGTCCCTGACAACTGCCGCAGCGGTTTCATCGCAAGAAGTCTCAATTCCCAGAATTATCACTTACATGTTCCTATCTTGCGCCATCATTGTTAAAAGCAATTTTAATCGGAAATTAGAAATTTATCATACATTCTTATCAAAAGGGCCTGCTTCATTAGTTTCAAAACCGATTTCCGATAGTTACTCGACAATGCAAATTATTGTAAACTACATCTTTTGACCAACCCATAATGGAAATTTTTCTTCCCAAAACTCACCTTTCTGGCATAATGCCGTGCTTCGGGCGACTCCTCCCCCAAAAGTGACGGGGACACCCGAAAAGTTTAACGACCCCACGGGGTTATTTCTTTTTAACGCCTTACCGCCTAAAAAATGGAAACCATCGAGCATGGGCAATGCAATGAACAACATCATCCGGTATTTTCTCGACAATTATCTGCTCGTTCTGGGGTTATGCGGCCAAGGATTATTTTTCGGCAGATTTCTGGTCCAGTGGATTGCGAGCGAGAGACAACACAGAAGCGTAGTTCCTCTCGCCTTCTGGTATTTCAGCATAGGCGGCGGCGGGCTGCTTCTCATCTATTCAATACTGAAAAAGGACCCCGTGTTCATTCTCGGACAGGGGGGCGGTCTCATCATATACTTCAGGAATCTCTACCTGATTCACGTGGAACGCTCCGGGGGCAGGGTCTAGAGTGCTTATGAGCCCCAGGACACTCCTCTATTCTACTGTTCTTATCGCGCTGTGGTCTGCAATTTTCATCGCCACGATTACCCGTCCGGTACTGTTCGACGACAATGATTCCTTCCATGCCGAGGTGGTCCGCGAAATGGTCCAGTCGGGAGACTGGGTTACCATGAGAATAGATAACGGCATCAGGTACCTGGAGAAGACCCCTTTCATGTACTGGCTGGCGGCCCTCTCGGTTTCCGCTTTCGGGCTTCAGGACTGGGCCGTACGGCTGCCCCTTGCGCTGTTCTCCCTTTTGTTGATATTGCTGGTCTTCAGGTTCGGGGCGCAGTTCTGGGGCGAAAGAGCAGGCTTCTACTCAGGGATTGTGCTCGCAACCTGCCTCGGCCTTTACGCTTTCACCCGGATATTTTTGCCCGATGTGATTTTATCCTTCTTTATTGCTTTATGTCTCTATATGTACCTGCGCATAACAACCGAAGAAGGGGAGGCCAAAAAGGCCGGACCGATTGACCTGCGATGTGCCGCACTTTACATTTCCGCCGCACTGGCTGTGCTCACAAAGGGACTGATAGGCCTCGTCTTTCCGGGCGCAATCATTTTTGTGCATATTCTGGTGACTGGAAACTGGAAGGTCGTCAAAAGGCTTCAGATCGGGTACGGGATCATAATTTTTCTGATCGTAGCGGCGCCATGGCATGTTGCGGCGGCCCTTGCCAATTCGGATTTCCTGTGGTTCTACATTATCCGCGAGCACCTATTGCGCTATTTCGGCATGCGGTACCCCAAAGATTATGATACCGTTCCCCGCCTGCTGTTCCTGGGCCTTCACCTTGTATGGCTGTTCCCATGGAGCGCATTCATATGGGGGCTTGTCCGGTATTTCCCCGGGTCCATCCGCCCGCAGGAGAAAACCGAACGGACGTGCCTTTTTCTATTTATCTGGATTGGCGTTATTCTGACATTCTTTTTGTTCAGCACAACCCAGGAATACTACACGTTGCCCACCCTTGCCGCATTCGCGCTTCTGCTCGGCAAGAGCATGGCAGACCTCGACACGCGGGAAACCGTCCCGAAGTGGAGCCTCATAGGCCTCGGGGTCCTGGCCGTCCTGACGCTCTCAACAGGCGCGGGCATGATCGCGCTCACATGGTGG
>JBELAB010000397.1:0-3234 GCA_049509275.1 Syntrophobacteraceae bacterium
ATAATCTTGGATATCCCAAATATCGGAACAGATCGAAAAGGAGACCTTTTTGAGGTCCTCGTCTTCCTTGATAATGTTCTTCAATGCCTCCTCTCTCGACTCTTTCACAATCGCCTGCACCTCATCTGAAACTGAAAAAACCGGTCTCATTGACCTTTCTCTTGCAAGTTTGATCGGGAAGTCGTAAGGTTTCGCTCGCTTTGGGGCTGTTCGAGAAGTTTTTTGGGGGAGAATCCGACCCGGAAATGCGGTTCGGATGCATACCACACAACTTGGTGCATTATTCCGGTCAATAATCTTGTCCATATCCGGCGGAATTAAGACTGCTCGCGGGCGGCATCCATGCTTCATGGAAGGGGCCGCCCTTAACCTCAAGGCTGAGTAGTGCTTCTCAATTGCCTTCTCAACTGAAATACGATGATTCCCATTTAACGGGTAAGCGCTATCCGGTTAAAAGGAGAAAGCGGGATGAGAGTAGCTGCAATCGTGAACCCATTCGCAGGAAGCCGGACGGCCGGCAAACAATGGCCCATTCTCCTCCAGTCGATCGGGTGGGAAGCAAAGATGGTTGATACATTCTGGAGCGAATATCCCGGGCATTGCGAATCGATTGCTGCATCAGTCCGCCGCTCCGGATACGACAGGGTGATCGCTGTGGGCGGAGACGGTACCCTTTTCGAGATCCTGAACGGACTATGGTGGGAAGAACATGGAGATATGCCCTCGGTGGGCATGGTGCCCTTCGGCTGCGGGTGCGACTACATTCGAAATTTTGAAAACGGGATGGGGATGGCCGCCAAATTGAAAACGGCTCTTGGCAAATCGGCGATCAAAGTCGGTCTTGGAAAATGCCGCTACCAGGTTCAGAACGGCATGAAGCAAAGGGTTTTCGCGAATGTCCTGGGACTGGGGTATGACGCAGAAGTGGTCCGCCGGTTTAAAAGCTCGAACCTTCAGCGATGGGGCTTGTTTTGTTATGGCATCAGCGCTTTTGCCGAGATGAGGCGGCTTCGGCCGTTTACCTTGGAGGGCACAGTGGGCGGTTTCCCTTTCCGGGCCGATATGGTCATTTTTGCGGCGAGCCTCGGGTGCTGCTTTGGAAAAGGAATGAGGCTCGCTGTCGATTCATCTCCTTTACGTGATCGATTTGAATTCGTACTCGCCGCGCCAATGTCTCCGTTGGGTTTGTTTTCCCCCATGATGCGAGCCTACCTGGGGCTGCGTCAGGACGATTCCGTGATAAGCAGGTTTTATGGAAGTGGGGCGGTGCTCGGCTCCTCGAGGCCGGTCGTATTCGAAGCTGATGGTGAGCTGCTGGGACAAACCGGCATCATGGAAATCGAGTTGATACCCGATGCTTTCTCTTTTGCCGCCGGGATGACCAGGTAGCGAGGAAACCAAAGGGATCGGGTCAATCTGTAGGAGGCTAACTGTGGACATTTTCTCCATCATCAAAGAAAGGCGAAGTTGCCGCGCCTTTCTACCGGAGCCAATACCGGAAGAAACGATTGCGGTGATCCTGGAAGCCGCAATCTGGGCCCCTTCGCCAATGAATGCACAACCATGGGAATTCATCGTGGTCACCAGCCAGGAAACCAAGAAAACGATTTTCTCGGAGTCCGAAACACTGAAGCAGGATTTGCTTCAAAAGAGCGGCTGGAAATGGCTGGGACGATACAATGTCGATTTTTTGCTCTCTGCTCCTGTGCTTGTGGTTGTAGTGGCAGATCCGGAAAAAACAGGGGCAGATAGATTTATTGAGGGCGGCGGGCTTGCTTACCAGCACGGCTGTGCGGCGGCAGTTCAGAACATGCTTCTTGCGGCCCATGCTCTGGGACTTGGAAGTCTATGGTTCACTTTGTATGACGCTGAAGTTATGCGAAATATACTGGGCGTACAATCCGGGAAAGTGCCTCTGGCGGTGGTGTGCCTCGGCAAACCCAGCGGTGAAACGTTGCAGGTGCATCGAAAGGATGCATCGGAAAAAACCAGGTTCATCCGTTGATTTTTTGGCCTCACTTCCGTACAAGTACTTAGAATCCGTAATAATGCATCAAACGTCTAAACGATAGGCGCCAAAGCGCAGTTTTGATCCCGAAGTTTACTCTAAAACGTGCCTGGAAATGATGCCGCCACTGTCTCCAGCGCCACCTTGCAAGCCCCCACTTCGTTCACTTCTCAGGCATATTTCACCCCCCCCCCCGGACATCTTCCGGCCTGCTGAAATGATGCTTCCTCCCTGCATATATGAATATGCAAGATAATGTGATCCACCAAAGCTCACAGACCGGTCTAATCGGCATTGCACTTGCGTATTTTGATTGGGATATCGTATGATTCCATGAATAGAATTTCACTCTCGAGTTCGGAGGCCGCAAAATGGGAAAAAAAGACAAGTCTGAAGGTTTGACACGCCGCGCCTTTATCAAAACCATTGGATTAGCGGGGATAGCTTCAACCGGGCTGGATGTTGACAATGGCGCCTTTGGTTCGGAACCGTCCGGAGCCGGGAAAGGCCCCTTGCCCAGGCGCCGGCTGGGAAAAACGGGCGTAGAAGTGCCGGTTCTGTCCCTCGGTGGGATGTTCGACACGATCAATAATCAGTTGCTCCTCAGACAGTCCCTCGACTGGGGCGTAAATTTCTGGGACACTGCTGAATTGTATGGAAATGGTTTGAGTGAGGAGGGATACGGGCGTTTTCTTACACGAAATCCCGATGCCAGGAAGCAACTGTTGATCGCCACAAAGCTGCACCACTACGAGCCCGAAGCCTTGACAGAGGCCCTGGACAAGAGCCTTAAAAGGCTCTGCACCGATTATGTGGATTTGTTTTACATACACTGCATAAATAATTTCAGCGACATAGCGGCCCCCAAAAAATACAGGGACTGGGCTTCCGGAGCGAAAAAAGCCGGCAAAATCAAACTCTTTGGGTTCAGCACTCACACAAATATGGATGAGTGCCTGCTTGGCGCAGCCAAAACAGAGTGGATCGATGCGATAATGTTCAGTTATAATTTTCGGCTCATGCAAACGCCAAAGATGAAGGAAGCCGTTGCCGCATGCGGGGATAAGGGAATCGGGCTTGTCGCCATAAAAACGCAGGGAGGCGGACAGGTACAGACGGACAGCGAAGCCGAACTGCAACTTGCGGGACGATTTCTCGAACGCGGTTTTACCGATAAGCAGGCAAAGCTCAAAGCTGTGCTGGAAAATCCAAACATTTCGAGTATC
>JBELAB010000398.1:0-3198 GCA_049509275.1 Syntrophobacteraceae bacterium
AACCGAATACCAACCATTTCAGTCACGCCTGCACTACGAACGATGCCTGTTATGTTTACCGCTAGCGAAACGAACTCGAGATGTTCCGGGCCGTTTCTGATAACAATTTTGCAAACGTTTCACCGGTTTTTACGGCTACCCGATTTTTCGGAGCTGAAATACTGATGGCCACCACACATTCTCCATTGGGGCTCAGTACCGGTGCGGCAACACAGTAGACCCCCACCAGGGTTTCCTCATCATCGATGGCCAGTTGGTTGACCCTGACTTTTTCGATTTCTTGAATCAGTGCATTTACGGAACTGATAGACCTTTCGGTCAGTTTCTTGAGCCCATTTTTTCGGCCGTAAATCTGCCGGATGTCCTCATCACTCATGTATGAAAGAAATATCTTCCCGGTTGCGGCACAGTAACCGGGGAATCGTGCGCCGGCCGATGTCGAGATGCGAAGCATCTCTTCGGATTCCAACCGAACGATGTAGCGGATTTCATTATATTCCCACATGGCAGCGTTAACCGTTTCCTTGCACTTTTCGTGGAGATCCATAAGAAAGGGGGCCATAGCATTGCGTAGGTATTTTTCCCTTTTGGAAACCATTCCGATTTCCAATGTCCGGACGCCAAGACCGTACAGTTTCGTACTCTTGCTTTGATAGAAAAATTTCCGTGCCTTAAGGGTACTTAGGATTCGATGAACCGTTCCTTTACCCATCCCGAGTTTCCGGCTGATCTCCGTAACGCCGAGATTTCGGCCCTCGTCAATCGCCAGTTCCAGAATTGAAAGGGCTTTTTCAAGTGAGGTCACCGGGCGGTTGTTTGCCGGATTTGACTGGATTTTCGATTTTGATAGTGTCGATTTCACGGTAAGCCTTTCCCCGAATAGATATTGACATACAGATAAATGCAGTCAAGCAAAATCGTTCTATATACTTAAAGTTGAGTTCTAATATACGGAACGCCCAATTGTATCCTATTTTATTTTCGTTTGCCGATGCCTGGTCGGTGGGATTCTTGAAAAAAGCCCGCGTGACCATCACCTCCCTGGTATTACTTGTTGACAGCGCTCGGCGGAAGAAGATCGACATAGATTCCAAAGGTCGAGCTCGGCTGAATCACCAACTGATGCTAAAATTGGAAGAGGTTGCCATTCTCTCCTTGTCAGCAAAGCCCAAAATGATCCGGTGGTCTGCATGGAATGCGGTTCGGTCAGTGCGTCTTGTGATCTTTGCAACGAGAGATTCCAAAAACTTCGAATCTATAGCAATCATAAGAACGGGAAGTTGTGCATCTGCCGCCTTTTCCCTGGAGGATGCATAGAAGATGGGACGCATCCCGTCAGCTACGGCCTCTTTGAATTTCTGTGGCGCCTTGGCCAGGTCGTTCCGTGCGACATGAACCTGGCAGCGCTGCACTTTGGCGCCGGGAAATTCCTTGGCAAAGATCCTTCCCAAGCCGGGGAGCCCATCCATGATTTCGAGGCTGACCTTTGTGGCAGACAGACCCCTTCTTTTGAAATCCTTAAAGAATTCTCTCCAACCGGACTCGGATTCCTTATCGCCGGCCTGCAACCCGAGAACCAGCCGCTGACCGGATTCGGTAACTCCTATTGCCACCAGAACAGGGGTCTTTTCTATGGTACCCCCGATACGCATGTCAAAATTGACACCATCAAAGAAGAGATACATTATCTGTTCCTGCGACAAATCCCGGTTTCTCCGTCTTTCCACAGAATCAATCAGTTCTCTGTTTGCCTGGCTGACCTCGGTGTGAGAGATTTTGCGGCCGTGGTCGTAGGCGGTATGCTCATCGGCCCTGTCATGCTGCTGCTGATCGTTCCGCCGCTCCGGTTGTTTTTCGTGAAGAAGGACAACGCCTCGATAGTACAATAGGTCCAATAAGTCCTATCAGACCTATAGCCCACCTTAGGCCGTCCGTAGCCATGATGATACCCACCAACAGCGGAGGCGCCTGGATGATGCTTGGATAGCCGATTCCGAAAATTTTTAGCAGAGTAAGACTGATGGCGATGCAGGAAATCCTCGTTCGCATGAGCGCCAGACCCGTTCGAGCCTTTGCTATTGAAGTTCTGAACGAGGCCAGGATTGTCCGGTCGCTTGCAAGCCTGGTGCGCAGCCTGGCCAGAGGGGTCCTTCCGGCGGACGATGGGAAACCCGGATTGACGTCCTGAACGTGCTCGATCATATGGGTGAGGTCGGAGGGAAGGGCCAGCACGAAGCGGATCGAAAGGGCGCCGAGAGTTTTCTTGATCTTTTTACGCAATTCGGGGTCGCATGGGTTGGATGCTGCGATCCGGGCGTCCTTCATACCTGCCGAAAGCGGGAACCAAAGATCGCGCTTAAGCTCCTCGAGATCGAGGCGCTCTAATATTTTGCCGGGCGCCCGCAGGCTCTCGTTGAATTCTACGAACGGAAGACAATAATGCTCGCTCAGGCAAAGCAGGATTTCATGCTTTATTTTTTTCAATAAACTATCCGGATGCCGTCCGCCAAGATGCCGTTGAAAATGGTGGTCCAACGGTTTACAATAAAGAACTCAAGGCCCCCGGATCAGACTTGCCCCGGCCCCGCCGCCCGCACGGCTTCGCGTCGGGATCATAGCCGGCGGCCCTCGTGGAGCGTCGAACTACTATGAAAGGAAATGTTTAAGTGTCGCTTCTTCCAATCTGTATATATCCTGACCCTGTATTGCGCCAAAAGGCCCAACGAGTCACAAATATCGATAACGCCATTCAACGTCTCATAGACGACATGGTAGAGACGATGTATCACGCGCCGGGAATCGGTCTTGCGGCAAACCAGGTGGGCCGCTCGCTCAGTGTGATGGTAATACATATTCAGCGCGAGGAATCCGAATACGGGCTGATCGTGCTGATAAATCCCGAGATGGTGAGCTGTCGAGGCGAGACAACGTTCGAGGAAGGCTGCCTCAGCGTGCCGGAATATTATGCTAATGTGGCGAGGCACGAAGAGGTCGTGGTGCGCGGGCTTGACCGCCGGGGCGAAAAGATCGAAATAGCCGCCGGGGGCCTGCTTGCGATTGCGCTCCAGCACGAAATGGATCACCTGGAAGGCAAACTGTTTATCGACCGGATAAGCCCGATCGCCAGGGACATTTTCAAAAGAAGGTGGAAAAAGAAATCTAAGGAGCAAGGGGAAGAAACGCTGCTGTGCCTGGACT
>JBELAB010000399.1:0-6212 GCA_049509275.1 Syntrophobacteraceae bacterium
GAATCGAATCGCGCAACCCCGGCGTTGTCCCATAGAACTGACACAACCCAGTCCTTCTGCTCCTGAATCCGGAGCGTTGGGGCTTCGATGCAGGTCTTGAAAAGATTGTCCACCGTTAGTTGTTCGCCGGTGAGCAGGTCGCGGTAGCGGAACTTCCCACGGAAGGTGTTGTGATTGCAATGATCGCTGCGCGCCTGGGAAATAGCTTCCAGTTCGACGTCGGTCGGTGCGCAAAGACCAAACTTTGCACGCGCCTCCAGCACTTGGGGCCTGAGGAAGTAATTTCTGATGACAGGAACATCGTTCAGGCTCAGGGCCAGGTTCCTCTCATCGCTCAGCCTTGCGAGCTGTTCGTCGCTTTCGATGGGGATTTCGCAAACCGAGGGCGTGTGGGCGAGAAGCACTTTCGGCACAATTACCCCTGTTCCATCGCTTTGGTTCCATTCGGCCCCGGGATAAACGCGCCATTGTTGAATGATTTCATTTGCGAGAAGTTCGCGCGCTATTGTTTCCGCCCGGCTTCGCGAAAGAGGGGCATTTTTGAGCAGGTAGAGCCGGGAAGTGTAAGCGGCCTCACCCGGAGCAGGCGCTTTCCCCAGGTAATCGCTTATGGCTTCTATTGCGACGCTGCCCGCAGTATCGCGGACCCCGGGACGATATCCTACCCAGATCGCCCAGTCGAAATCGGAGGCAAGGCTCCGAAAACCGGATACCTGGGTTACAGGATTGGTGAAAACCTCGGCGCGCACCGCTTCGAGTTCTGCGTCCGATAGACCCGTATCCAGGGTCAGTATGCTTATTACCCGCGCCTCACCTATTTCCCAGCCAAAGTAGTCGCGGACCCTCCTGCAAAGACTCGCCCCTTCCGGATCGAAAAGGTGTTCCTTTAAAGCCGTTTCCAACCTTCTTGCCATGTTGTCTCCGAGGCATCCCACTATTTACAATTCACTATTTACTACTCACTATTCACCATTCACTATTCACTACAAAACGAACTCAACGGCCAACGCCATCAGGATCAGTCCCCCCACCGCTTCCACCCAGCGCCCGAATTTCGTTGAAAGCCGGTTGCCCAGCTTCATAGACACCCAGGTCATTGCTCCCGCCGTCACTCCGAAACATACGGCAGGGGTGATAAAACCAGTCCCCAGTATTCCCAGGCCGAAGCCGACCCCGAACGCGTCCAGGCTTGAGGCCACCGACAGAATCACTAAACTGAATCCACGGGTCGGGTCGGCGCATGCGGCGGGATCGGCATTCTTGCCCAGCAGGCTTTCAGCAATCATTTTCGCGCCGATTAAAAAAAGGAGCGCAAATGCTATCCACGGTCCCCAAACTTTTGCCGATCCGGGGAGCCGCTGGCTGAGAAACCATCCCAGAACCGGCATAATAAACTGAAAGAGGCCAAAGTGAAAGGAAAGCCTGAAGGTCTGCCTCGGTTGGCAAAATCGCACGCCTACGCTCATTCCAACTGCAAAAGCATCACATCCAAGAGCTATGGCGAGAAGGGCTATTTCAACAAATCTCAAAATCGTCCTTTTCAAAATAGATTTCCCGGATCCAAGAGTGTCTGATCCGGGAAACAAATATCGCACAAGAAAGCAGGGAGCAGCGAGCGAGAAGCGCTAAATGACAGCAGCGGAGAGCAGGGTTGGCCACCCACTGTTTTCCTTCACCTGAGGGAAATACCAAACCTGGCGGTTACCTTCCTGATCAGTTCGGCATGGAGAACATTTACCTCCTCGTCGGTAAGGCTGCGGTCCTCAGCTCGGTAAGTGAGCCGGTAGCCGATGTTCTTCTTGCCTGTCCCGATTTGATCGCTCCTGAATATATCAAATATCTCGACACTTTCCAGCAACGGCTCATTCAATGAGCAAATAAAGTCAAATGGTTCTTCCACGGGCATTTTCTCGTCGGCGATCAGGGCTATATCACGTGGAACGGGCGGGAATTTTGGTAGAGCCTTATAGACCGGGACCGGCCCCTTCAGAGCGAAGAGCCTGTCAAAGTCCAGCCTGAAAGCAAATATGGGCCGTTTCAGATCGTAGGCTTCGAGTACTTCCGAATGGACCCTGCCAAGTTCTCCAACCCGCTCGCCCTTAGCGAAAACAGAGGCCGACCCACAAGGGTCGAGCCACGGGGGAAGAGATTGCGCCCCGAACCCGGCATCATCGATTCTAAGGAAGCCGCAAAGTGCTTCGACTACTCCCTTGACGTCCGTATAGTCCACATCAGCATCGCTATAAAGAGCCTGCGAGACCCGCTTTCCCGCAACGACCCCTGCCAGGTGGTGGGGTTCTTCGGCCTGCAGGCCGTCTTTTGCAGGCAGGAAAATCTTGCTTAGTTCAAAAATCCTGAAGTTTTCGTTTCGGCGGTCGAAATTGTAGCGGGCATTTTGAAGCAACCCGGGCAACAGGGTCGTTCGCATTACGGCCTGCTCGTCGCTCAGTGGGTTCTTCAGCCGGATTGGAGCCAGTCTTGGATCGCCTTCCGAATATCGAAGCCTTCTGATAGATTCATAAGAAATAAACGAGTAATTGATAACCTCGAAGAACCCGGCGCCTGCCAACAAGTCCTTCAGATCCCTGCGCGCCCTCTGATGTGGATCGAAACCGGCGGCTTCCACTGCAGCAGCCGGGCTGGTAACCGGAATTCCGTCATAGCCCGAAATCCTCGCCAATTCCTCACACAGGTCGATCTCCCTTGTAATATCACCCCTGAAACCAGGCACAATCACCCGGAGACGATCCGAGTCCAGAGCGTCCACGCGCATCTCGATTCGCTCCAGTGCATCTTTCATTTCGTGCGAGGACAGCCGGGTCCCCAGGAGCCTGTTGGCCCTGTCCACCCGCAGCACTATTTCCTGTGCTTTTATCGGATTTGGGTATACGTCGATCCTTCCCGCCGCAATCGCGCCCCCCCCGACCTCCAACATAAGCTCTGCCGCCCGGTCGAGGGCCCTGAGCACGCCGCTCGGGTCCGTACCGCGTTCGAACCGGTAGCCCGACTCGGTCTTGAGCCCGAGCCTCCTGCTGGTCCGGCGAATAGAGAGCGGCTCAAAGTAGGCGCTTTCAATCAGAACATCCCTGGTATCCGGTTCGATTTCCGAATTGAGCCCGCCCATGATGCCGTGAAGCGGTTGACCAAGCTCCATCATAACGTAATTGGTAACATCGACAATGTTGTTGATCGAACGGACGCCAAGCGCCTCCAACCTGTCTTTGAGCCATTCGGGTGAAGGGCCTGTCTTTATGCCCTGTATAACCCTGGCCGTATAGCGAGGGCAGCCTGCGGGATCGTCTACGGTGACCGATGTCAACGTATCGACGGCAGGACCGGTTTCATCGACTGCAATGGGAGCGTATTTTACGGATGTCTTACACAGGGCCGCCACCTCTCTGGCAATACCCACCATTGAGAGGCAATCCCCTCGGTTGGGAGTTATCCCAACCTCCATCAGCAGGTCCCTGATCCCCAGGGCCTCGTCAAGCGGGACACCGGCCGGAGTGGCGGCAGGAAGAATCCAGATGCCGCTGTGGTCTTCGCCCAACCCGAGTTCTTTTTGCGAACAGAGCATCCCCTGCGACAATTCGCCTCGAACCTTAACCTCACGGACCGCCCCGTTCGGCAGCTCCGCCCCCGGCAGGGCCAGCGGAGCAATTGCTCCAGCGTGCGCGTTCGGAGCACCGCAAACGATCCTGCGCAAACCGCCCGGGCCTGAGACTACACAGATCTTCAACCGCTCTGCATTTGGGTGGGGTTCCACCGCCTCGATCCTAGCGGTCAGTACGTTTTTGAGCCGGGGGTAGCGCAAACAAAGCGATTCCACCTCCAGACCCGCCATGGTCAGGCCATCTGCGATACTCTCGGGAGAAAGCGGGCAGTCAACATAGTCGGAAAGCCACTTAAGACTTATCAGCATAGCGCCTCTAACGGCGAGTCGCCGTGGCCAGGATTGCCGTTACCTGACTCGCCGCCGACCCCGGCCCATGCCGGGGTGGTGGCGGGGCGACGGATTAAAAAGCGGACTTCAGACTCATCCGCCCAGAACTGCATCGAGCTGAAACCAGCTCTACTACAGCATTTCAGCTCGCATCCCCGGGAAATTCTTAAAAACGAACTCGTTCTTGATCTCTGTAGTCCAGACATCATCGCCGCCAGTTGCGAATTTCCGGGGGAAATCCTTTAGAAATTCCCCGAGCTTCTGTCGGATTCCATCCATTATAGAATCATCCTCAGGTGGGGCCCAAAACCTCCTTCGCCTCTAAAACTGCCCAAGAAAACGCAGGTCGTTTTCAAAGAACAAGCGAAGGTCGTCTATTCCGAATTTCAGCATGGCTATCCGCTCGATCCCCATGCCGAAAGCAAAACCGGTTACCTCCTCCGGATCATAGCCGACGTATTTGTAGACCTCCGGGTCAACCATTCCCGATCCCAGAATCTCGAGCCATCCGGTGCCTTTGCAAACGCGGCAGCCGCCTCCCCGGCACATGACGCACTCAATATCCACCTCGGCGCTCGGTTCGGTGAAAGGGAAAAAACTCGGCCGGAAACGAAGCCCGACCTCAGGACCGAACATCTGGTGGACAAATGTGGTAAGGATGCCTTTCAAATCGCCAAAAGAGATGCCCTTGCCCACCATCAGGCCCTCCACCTGGTGAAACATGGGCGTATGAGTGACGTCCGAATCGCGGCGGTAGGTCCTTCCGGGAGCTATGACCCGGACCGGGGGCTTTCGCTTTTCCATTGTCCGGATTTGGATGGGCGAGGTGTGGGTTCTCAGCACCACCTCTTCGGAGATGTAGAAAGTGTCCTGCATGTCCCTGGCCGGATGGTCTTTCGGGATGTTGAGCGCCTCGAAATTGTAATAGTCCAGCTCTACCTCAGGCCCCTCGACCGTTTCGAACCCAAGCCAATTGAAAATGCGGCAAACCTCTATCGCCGTCTGTGTGATCGGATGAAGGCGACCCGCCGGCGGCAGCCTTCCGGGAACGGTTACATCGATCGATTCACGCCTGGAGGCATCCAGATCGCGGCTCCTCTGCGCCGCCTCCGAGAAGACCTCCTCGAGCCGCAATTTAGCCACATTCAACAGTCTGCCGACTTCCCTGCGCTCTTCCTCGGGGACCTTTCCCAACTCTTTGAAAAGCTGGGCAAGTTCTCCCTTTCTCCCCAAAAAACGAATCCGGGCCTGGTCGAGGGCCCTCGGGTCCTCATCCAGCCCGGAAAGGGCGTGGGAGGCCGTCTCAAGAAGTTTCTCAACAGCCTCTTTCATTTCCTATGCAGCTTCTTTCGCGATCCTGGCCAGTTCGGCAAAAACCTCCGGGTTCGTAGCCGCAAGATTTGCCAGGGCTTTCCTGTCAAGCGTTATATTGGCCTTCTTCAGGCCGTTCATGAACCTGGAGTAGCTCAGATCGTGCTCGCGGGCTGCTGCATTGATGCGCATAATCCACAGGCTTCTGAAGTCGCGTTTTCTGAGCTTTCTGTCGCGGTATGCGAACTTGAGGGCACGATCGACCGTTTCCTTTGCCGTGCGAAGCAAAGTGCCGCGACCCCCTCGATATCCCTTTGCCGCCGAGAGGATCTTTTTGCGCCTCTCGCGCGACTTGACCGCCTTTTTAACCCTGGGCATCGAATTCTCCTG
The DNA here is from genome assembly GCA_049509275.1 of Syntrophobacteraceae bacterium. Taxonomy (GTDB): domain Bacteria; phylum Desulfobacterota; class Syntrophobacteria; order Syntrophobacterales; family Syntrophobacteraceae; genus SbD1. The sequence goes on from JBELAB010000399.1 coordinate 5,645, forward strand.
TGAAATAAGCTCCCAGCTGCCCGGCGCCAACTATCTGCATGACGCCAAGCTCCACACCCTGTGGACTTGATGGCTGAGAGCCGGTTTATAGATAGGGCATCATCCGCTTGAGCGCCCTGACGTTTATGGCGTCAACCACTGTGTCCCGACGCAGCCCGCGTTTTCTTTTAGGGCTTTTCTTAGTCAGAATATGACTCTTGAAAGCCTTGGCCCTGACGATCTTGCCCGTGCCGGTTTTATTGAATCTTTTGGCCGCGGCGCGATTGGTCCTGATCTTGGGCATTACGGATATCCTCCGTTGACTGAAGTTCCTGATGGTTAAAAATTCCGTATTGACGGGGAATAGCCCGCACAGGCGCCAATCCCGCCAGTGAGCGCGCCGTGACAAAGCTTCGGTCTTTGGCCGCGATCGTCATGGCAAAAGCATTAGTTTATTTAGGACTTGGCCAAGAGTCAATAAATTAAGGTGGATTCTGTGAATTTTTCAAGACTTCGGGGCCATAATCATTATCAGGTTACGGCCTTCCATCTTGGGCTGCTGCTCAATCACGACTTCTTCCTTAAGTTC
>JBELAB010000004.1:0-23464 GCA_049509275.1 Syntrophobacteraceae bacterium
GTTGCATGTGAATGTCGCTATGTCGAGTCTTCCAAGTCTGTGCGCTCGCCAGGCGTGATGAAGTTGTCCTAAAGTACAAAGACAAGTGCGAAGCCGCCTATAAGGTGGCTATTTTGCGACCGCTGCTATTGGCGGAGGCATCCGGGATGCCCTCAAAGCGAGTGGAGTGCGGTTGAAGGCAAGGCCACCGTCGAGCACATCACCAGGTGAAGTTAAAAGTCGTGTAAGCCTCGCTACGAGTGCTTAGCACTGCTCACTTTGTGAAGCATCATCTACAACTCGCAGCCGAGGCAAAAGCCGTCGTCCATTGCATTGCCCATGCGACCGACTTTGTTTGCATCGCCTATGACGCGCACGTTCTTGACACCGGCCGCTTCAAGAGCTTTTGCCAGCGAATTTTCCGGCCTGGAGCCCATTGCCAGGATCACCGAATCCGCCGGAATTGTCACGTCATTCCCCTGGGCGTCAGTATACACGACTTTACCCGGCTGAATGTCCTTCATCTTGGCGCCGGTGACGAGGTTCACCGCACGCATCCCCAACTCTTTGAGCAGCACCCACCGCGTCGTCGGCCCCACGTCCTGGGCCATCCGCGCCAGCATTTCTATGACGGTGACCTTCTTTACGCCCTTCACCATAAGTTCACGAAGGACTTCGGACGATTCTGCGTCGTGGAGTGCGAGGAAATACAATTGCTCGGGCGATATAGTTCCTTTTGTGGCAAGAGAAAGAGCAGTTTCAAGGCCCACGGAACCGCCTCCCACCACGACCACGTCTGCGCCTGTCCGGACATTGCCTTTGAGCACGTCCCAAGCCTGATGCACGTTGGACGCTTCAACAGCGGAAATGGGAGGTTTGAATGGCGCTGCACCGGTAGCCACTACCACCACGTCGGGGTTTTCTTTTTGCACCAGCCCGGCCGTTACCTCGACCCCCGTGCGCAGCTCGACCCCATATTTGGGAAGCACCACTTTGAAGTAGTCGAAGATATAATGGAAGTCATGTTTCCCGGTGGCCGACGCCGCCCAGTACGCCTGGCCTCCAATGTGATCTTCTTTGTCGCACAAGATGACCTTGTGTCCTCTAAGTGCCGCGGTTAGCGACAATTCGCATCCTGACGGGCCTGCGCCTGCCACGAGGATCTTTTTGGGCTCCTTTGCCGGCTCCAATTCGGTTTGCAGTTCCTTCCCGGCCCTGGGATTCACCACGCACCCCACAGGCAGCGCCTGAAATACGTGATCGAAGCATCGTTGATTGCACGCCACGCAACGCCGGATCTCCTCCGGCCTTCCTTCCCGGGCTTTTTTGACGAATTCGGGGTCAGCGATGAGTCCCCTTGCGACTCCCACAAGATCCGCGATGCCTTCCTCGAGGACTTCTTCGGCGACGAATGGGTCATTGATCCTGTTGCAGCCTATGACCGGAACGTCCACGTTTTCTTTAATCCCTCGAGCCAGATATGCGTATCCGGCTTGCGGCAGATCGAAAGTGATTTGCGGGACTCGACTCTCGTGCCATCCGCCCGTGACATTGATGCAATCAGCGCCCGCTTCTTGCGCGGCCCTGGCAAATACTCGGGATTCCTCGTTGGTGAGGCTGCCCGGAACGAAATCATTCCCAGCCACTCGGACTGAAAGTGCCATGTCCGTACCGATTTCCTCACGCACCCGCCGGATAGTTTCCAGCCCAAAGCGCATGCGATTTTCGGGAGAGCCTCCGTACTCGTCGTCCCTCTTATTGGTCTTAGGCGAGAGGAACTGACAAATGAGATACCCTGCGGATGCAAGCACCTCTACGGCATCGAATCCAGCCTTTTTGGCGCGGCGAGCTGCTGCGACGAAATCCTGCTGAACGCGCTCAATATCGTCCAGGGTCATAGGCGTTGTCTTCTGTCGAGTGAAATAGCTGGTGAACTCTGAGGGCGCCAGAGTAGGCAATCCTTGCAAACCGCAAAAGGAGTATGCGCCGGCCATGTAGAGCTGCACAGCGATCTTAGTGGATGCCTCTTTGTGAATCACGTCCGTGAAACGCGCAAGTCCCGGGATGTATCGATCGTCCATTATGGACAGGAATAGATCGGATCCTGCGGCCTGTTCGTCAATGGCCGCACCACCGATAATGATCAGACCGGTTCCCCCCCTGGCCCGTGCAGCGTAAAAATTCACGAATTGATCGGTGATTTCGCCGTGAGGAGTGTAATTAAGATGCATGGCCGTCATAACGACTCGGTTGGCGAGCGTGAGCGGTCCTATGGACACGGGTTCAAACAGTCTGGTTATCAACGGGACCTCCTGCGATTCGATGTTTTTTGAGTATTAACAGCCGGATGAATATTAGGCACATCTCCAGGTTAGAAATCTTTCCCTGCAAAACCATACGCCCCAAAACAGAAAATGTCAATGTGCGGCTCCCCCGGCCTGCCTGCGTTTCGATGGGATGTGGGTTGGGAAGCGGCCTCCCAGATAGCGAAAGCCGGATTTCAAGGCATACCCCAAGGCTCGGGACAGGTCCTTCGCGTGAAAAATTTCCATGCTGGGTTGGGGGCGGGCAACGGGTGAGAAGCGAGCGCGCCTCTGTGATTGTGCAAAAAAATATGCACACGCCGAAGAACGATTAGCTGTTGCAATCCCTTTTGAGTCGTGTTATTGGAGCGATTCGTGTAATTGCTGCCATGGTGTGGCTGTTCGATAATTTTCAAGCTGTTCAACGCTGGTCCGCTCAATTCCGGGAATATAGTGAAATTCCCCGCCGCTCCCCTTCCGGCATACACTATCGGCTATCCTGACAAAATTATTTGCACTTTCATTGACCTTTCGTGGCAGGAGGGTTAACTTCCCGTTTTGTCAAAGGAAGTGCGCTCCAATCTACCCCGCCCCTGGCGGGCTCAGACCTAAACGTCCGATTTCCCGCACCGGTGCGGAAGGCCCCAGGTAAGACATGGCCATTGAACAACATCTTGTGAAAAACAAAAAAAAACTCCTCCGGCAATGGTTCGATATGCTGGCGGGGACTTATCCTCTCGAAACGGTACGGTTGCTGAAAAAGGAGACCAACCAATTCGCCAATCCGGTTGGACACGCTTTTCTGGTTGCAATCGACGAGATTCTCGATGAATTTTTCGGTCAAAACAGCGCGGAGGCCATGGCGCCCCTGCTCGACAAGGTGATCAGGATCAGGGCGATCCAGGATTTTTCCCCATCGAGTTCTCTGGCCTTCATTTTCGGTTTGAAAACGATAGCCAGGGAGTTGCTCGAACAAGATTTGGCATCAGGCGCGGTGAGCAGGGAGGAGTTGTCCGATTTCGACCGAAAAGTGGACGGTCTGGCCCTGTGTGCGTTCGACGTCTACATGAGCTGTCGTGAAAATCTTTTCGAAGTAAGGATGAGCGAGGTAAAGAACAGGACGCACAGGCTTCTCAAGAGGGCCGAGATCATTGCCGAACCAGGAGCGGGAAGCGAGTAGCGGGAGCAGGAATGGTTCTTGCCTCCCCGGGTCTTTTGGTTTTTTGTCGCTGCTCCCTGCTTCCGAGTTTTTATAGGAGGTTGTGTAAATGGGCATCAGGTTTTCCCTAGCTGCAGTCGTTGCGCTCGTTTTGGCTTCTTTTTTGGGGGGATGGGCGGCCGGACTCAATTACTTCTTCGGCGTGACCGTGCCGTACATAGCTGCCTTCGCTTTTTTTGGCGGGGTCATTTTCAGGGTCCTGAGGTGGGCGCGCTCGCCCGTTCCATTCTGTATCCCGACGACGGCCGGCCAACAGAAGTCCCTGTCCTGGATACCCTACAGCAGGTTAGACAATCCTGCGACCAAAACACAGGCTGTGGTCAGGATGATCCTGGAAGTGTTCCTTTTCCGCTCGCTTTTCAGGAACACCAAATTCGAGATGCAAAAAGGACCCAAATTCTACTACCAGTGGGAAAAATGGCTCTGGCTGGCAGGGCTTGCCTTCCACTACGCCTTCCTGGTCATCCTGATAAGGCATCTGCGCTTTTTCACCGAACCGGTGCCCTTTTTCGTCCATGATATTGAAAGACTTGACGGGTTTTTCCAGGTGGGGCTTCCCGGCATCTACATGACCGATCTGATTTTTATGGCGGCGGTCACCTACCTGCTGATCAGAAGGCTCATCATTCCGCAGGTGCGCTACATATCGCTTCCGCAGGATTTCTTTCCGCTTTTTCTGATCATTGCAATCGGAACAACTGGCATTCTTACCCGTTATTTCACCAGGGTCGACCTGATCAAGGTCAAGCAACTCGCCATGGGACTTATTTCCTTCAAGCCGGTCGTACCGGAAGGGATCGGGGCCGTTTTCTTCATCCATCTTTTCCTGGTGAGCGTGCTGTTTGCCTACTTTCCTTTCAGCAAGCTGATGCACGCCGGCGGCGTCCTGCTCAGCCCGACGCGCAATCTTCCCAACGACAGCCGCATCAGACGCCACGTAAATCCCTGGAACTACCCGGTGAAAGTACACACTTACGCGCAGTATGAAGACCATTTCAGGGAAAAGATGGTCGAGGCCGGATTACCCGTGGAAAAAGAATTGGACGCAGCCGAGGTTACGGCCAAAGATTGATGAAGCCGGCGGTGGCGGGAAGGCTCCGGCATCTCACCACCCCGATAACCCTACCAAGGAGTTATTTGAGCAATGGCTAAGGTCCCCAAACCAAACGAACTCGCAGTAGAGCATGGGTTTCCCAAAACGGGATGGATGGACACCCCGGCCGTTTTCAGGCCCGGGAACTTCAGCTATCCGGGAAAGGCGAAAAACCTGGAAGCCCTCGGACTTCCAAACCCCAGGGAATGGTCTCCGCTCGATGAAGACTGGAAACTGCCTTCCAACTGGAAACAGATTATCCTGGAAGGCATCCGGGAACGCCTTGACAAATTCCGCTCGCTCAAGATTTTCATGGACATATGCGTGCGTTGCGGCGCCTGCGCCGACAAGTGCCATTTCTATTTGGGCTCGGGCGACCCGAAGAACATGCCCGTACTCAGGGCCGAACTGCTGAGGTCGGTCTATCGCAAGGATTTCTCTCTTGCCGGCAAGCTGATGGGCAAAATGGTCGGCGCCCGCGAACTTACCGAGGACGTTATAAAAGAATGGTTCATGTACTTTTTCCAGTGCACGGAATGCCGCCGATGCTCGCTTTTCTGTCCCTACGGGATCGATACGGCGGAGTTTACCATGATGGGCCGTGAGCTTTTGAACCTGATCGGCGTAAACATCGACTGGGTCGTCGGCCCCGCGGCCAATTGCTACAATAACGGAAACCACCTCGGGATTCAGCCGCACGCTTTCAAGGACATGCTCGAGTTTTTCGTGGATGAAATCGAGGCTGTAAACGGCATCCGGTGCGAGCCGACTTTCAACCGCAAGGGGGCCGAGATCCTGTTCATCGCTCCTTCGGGCGACGTTTTCGCAGACCCCGGCACCTATACTCTGATGGGCTACCTGATGCTCTTCCATGAGATCGGGCTTGATTACACGTGGAGCACCTACGCCTCGGAGGGTGGAAACTTCGGCATGTTCACCTCCCACGAGATGATGAAGCGCCTGAACGCCAAGATGTACGCGGAAGCCAAAAGGCTCGGCGTAAAATACATCATCGGCGGCGAGTGCGGCCACATGTGGCGCGTTATAAATCAGTACATGGACACGATGAACGGCCCCGCTGACTTTCTGGAAGTGCCGGTGTCCCCCGTTACGGGCACAAGGTTCGACAACGCCGCGTCTACGAAGATGATACACATCGTCGAGTTTACCGCCGACTTGATCAAAAACGGCAAGCTCAAGCTCGACCCGAGCCGAAACGACAACCTGGTCATGACCTTCCATGATTCCTGCAATCCTGCGCGCGGTATGGGTTTTTTCGAAGAGCCGCGCTACGTATTAAAAAGTGTCTGCAATAATTTCCATGAGATGCCGCCCGAGACCATCCGGGAGCAGACTTACTGCTGCGGGTCGGGGGCGGGCTTAAATAACGACGAGTTCATGGAAATGAGAATGCGGGGCGGGTTGCCCCGGGCTAACGCGGTGCGCTACGTACACGACAAGTTCGGGGTAAACGCGCTTTCGTGCATTTGCGCCATCGACCGCGCGGTGCTTACCGCGCTGATGGATTACTGGGTCCCCGGTGTGACAGTCTATGGAGTTCACGAACTGGTAGGCAACGCCCTCGTGATGGAAGGCGAAACCCGGAGGACCACCGACCTGCGCGGCGAGCCTCTGCCCGGAATGGAGGAGGATAGCGAGAATGAAGCTGTATGATGGAAAATATATCCTTGTCGGCCTGGTCATTTTCATCGTGCTGGCAACCTTCCCGGTATGGTTCAATCACGGCAGGGCCGCTCCGCCGCCCGATCTCAAGCTGGATACCCCGGTCATAAGCCAGATGATAAACAAGCAGTGCGTTTTGTCCAAGGAAGAAATGATCACCGGGCATATGCAGCTTTTGAACGACTGGAGGACCCAGGTCGTCCGAAACGGCAAAAGAATGTATGTGGCAAGCGACGGCAAGACCTATGAAATGAGTCTCCAGAACGAGTGCATGAAGTGTCACTCCAATAAGTCTCAATTCTGCGACCAGTGCCATAACTACGCCGGACTGCAAAAGGGCTCCGACCCCTACTGCTGGACTTGCCATATTCCTCCAAAGGAGAACAAGTGATGGAAACTGGCAGAAGGAATTTTCTGAAAATCGGCGGCATTTGCGCGCTGGGGCTTGGGTCTTTGCGAATAGCCAACGCGTTGGGCAAAACGGAAGCCCCCCCTAAATTCATGGCGAACCTCCAGGCGCTTACCGCCAAAAGATGGGCCATGGTGATCGATCTGAAGGCCTGTTGGGAGCGGGGAAAGCCGGAGTGCAGGGAATGTACGGCAGCGTGCCACACCATCCACAATGTTCCCGACATCGGAAACCGGCAGCAGGAGATCAAATGGATCTGGACCGAGCCCTATAAGGGCGTTTTTGCGGACATGGCCAACCCCTACATGCCCGGGGACGTCGCTCAAAAGCCCGTCATGGTGCTTTGCAATCACTGTGCGGATGCCCCCTGTGTCCGGGTTTGCCCCACTCAGGCCACCTTCAAAAGGGCCGACGGCATCACTATGATGGACTATCACCGGTGCATAGGGTGCCGGTTCTGCATGGCGGCTTGCCCTTACGGGGCGAGAAGCTTCAATTTCTGGGAGCCCAGGGAATACATCAAGACAGAACTCAATCCCAAGTTCCCCACCAGGGACGCCGGTGTGGTGGAGAAATGCAGTTTCTGTGAGGAGCGGCTTGCAGCGGGCCAGAAACCGGCCTGCGTCGAGGCTTGCAACAAGGACGCCAGGGCTATGTATTTCGGCGACCTCGAGGACCCCGATTCCGAGGTGCGCAAGGTCCTCACCACGCGCTATTCGATCAGACGCAAACCGGAGCTTGGGACAGGTCCCGGCGTTTTCTATTTAATTTGAGGGGTGAGTTATGCTTGAAAGAGCAATGACCGGAAGTCCAAGATATTACAGATTACTGGGGGTGCTGGCCGTCTTCATGGGCCTTGGGTTTGCCTCCTATCTCCTGGTGCTCGAAAAGGGCCACGGGGTTACGGGTCTTAGCAGGGACGTGTCCTGGGGACTCTATATAGCCCAGTTCACTTTCATGATAGGTATCGCAGCCTCTGCCGTAATGGTGGTCATGCCCTATTACCTGCACAACGTGAAGGACTTCGGCAGAATCGCCGTATTCGGGGAGTTTCTGGCCGTAGCAGCCGTCGGCATATGCCCTCTTTTCATCGTGGTGGACCTTGGTAAACCGATGCGCGCCTTCAATATGCTGATCCATCCCACTCTGAACTCGGTCCTTTTCTGGAGTTTTTGCGTGCAAACCGGCTACCTCCTGCTGAATATCCTCATCGGCTGGAATGTTCTCGAGGCGGAGAGAAAAGGAACGCAGTTCCCCAACTGGGTCAAGCCGCTCATCTATATCTCCATTCCCTGGGCGTTCGGCATCCACACGGTTACCGCCTTTGTTTACGCAGGCCTTCCGGGGCACGACTACTGGCTGACGGCGATCCTGGCGGCCCGCTTCCTTGCCTCGGCGTTCTGCTCCGGGCCCGCGCTGCTCATCCTGCTCTGCTTCATTCTCAAGAAATACACCAAGTTCGATCCGGGCAGCCAAGCCATCTCGAAGCTGACCAACATCGTCACCTACGCGATGTTCGTCAGCGTCTTCTTTGTAGGCCTCGAATTCTTTACGGCTTTCTACAGCGCCATACCGGGAATGACGGAACCTCTTAAATACTTGTTCGTCGGCCTTGAAGGACACCACCGGCTCGTGCCGTTCATGTGGCTTTTTGTAATACTGGCGGTCGCCGCGCTCGTCCTTCTCACCGTTCCGAAGTTCAGAAACAACGATAAGTACCTGGTAGCCGGCTGCGCGTGCGTATTCTGTTCGATGTGGCTCGAAAAGGGCGTGGGACTCACCCTCGCGGGTTTTGTCCCCAACCCCTTCAATCAGATCGTCGAGTACGCCCCAACCATTCCGGAGATTATGGTTGCGCTCGGCGTCTACGCAACAGGCGCCTTTATCCTGGCGGTGCTCTTCAAAATTGCGGTTTCGGTCAAAGAAGAAGTCGCGGTCTAGGAGCGGGCGTTATACGGGCGAACAGGAGACCCTGGAGACCCGCCGCTCCCTGAGGCTGCGGCATTTGATCCGGGGTGAATCCGCCATCCGATTGGATGAGTGGATCATGTATAATCAGGCGGCAAAGCCCGCGCCGTACGGCGCGGGCTTTGCCGTTTGCTGGAATGTGATCAGTAGTCTGTTTCAAAAAATTCCCCTCAATTTTTTCTAAGATCATTCCGATTCATGGTTAGTATGCTTCTCCAGGGGACTCGATCCGGGACACCGGGGCGGGCTTCGGTGCAAAGACCGCACGGCAGTGGGATGCCTGCGCATGGAGCAACTCATGCAGTTTGACGGTGCAGCCAAAAAATTGGAAGGCAATCACCTCGAGCGTGAAGCTAAAGGACGGGACCCGCTCGTCAATGCAAACGTCCCCAAGCCGATAAGAATTCCTTTCAGGATAGACGATGCAATAATGGTGTGTTCCCTGGCCAATACGTCGCAGATGGCCAGAACAAGGATTATAGGCGCAGTGCACGGCAAATACATCCTGATTACCGAGCCGACTGCAAAGATAAACGACAGGATTTGGGCTGTCCTCGATCGGGAGTTTCTGTGTTCCTATTTCAACAATGGCTTTCTGCATATATTCCACAGCAAATACCGAAGACACCTGACAGAGGATGTCGTTTGCATAGACTATCCCATAAAAGTGCAAGTCCGTCAGATCAGGAAGTATCGCAGGATCAAGGTCAACATCGGAACGGAATGCACTGTTTGCGGTACTGTCGATGTGTTATCAGCAGAGATGGTGGACATCAGTCAGGACGGGTGCCGCCTGATCCTGAACCAATCCGACCGAATTACAAAAGGAACCAACCTATCCCTGACATTCGAACTTCCGAACTATGCCTCCGTAAGCGGACTTCAAACGGTGGTTGCGAGGACCAGCCGCACCCAGGACAATCAAGCAACCGAAGTCGGGGTATCATTTAGCGGCCCGGACAGCGAGATTTCAAAGGTTTCGAATTTCTGCGAATTTTGCACGTTTTTCGACGTGCAAGAATCCCCCCTGCAAGTTTGAACCACAGATTACCGGTGGTTCAATCGTCCATCCGTGGTTAACTTCGATCTATGATGAAAAGCCTCTCATATATTTAGCCGGATGATCTTTTTGTGGAGCGTAAGTGAAAAAAGTCCTGACTATAATTCAGCTCGCACTTATTTCCGGTCTCATTATTTATGGCACGATATGCCTTTATATGGGCGACTTTATAGGGGCCTATGCGGCCTTCCCCGTTCTGCTTGTCTATTACGTCTGGTTCGTGGCCGGGAAACGTCGGCAAAATCAGGAAAAAACCGACGGCCGGTAAACCATTGAGTTAAGGTTTATGCAGCTATGCGAATCAGCAGGCGGGTTAAATTAATCGTTATCTGCGCGGTTTTGGCTTTTGCGGTTTCACGCTGCGTCAGGCCTCTTTTTCGCCAAAGGGTCCATCCTCCGAGTGTCACGAAGACATCACTTACACAAAGAATCTCTCTCCCCCCGTGCCGGGACAAGCTTTCTCTGTGGCGTGTGTGATTTTTTGGTTTTCGCGCCATTGTTTTTCATATAGAGTTCGGGCGCGGATCAGGGAGATACGGTCGCAGGGGGTCCCCTGAGCCTTTTATTTACTTATTTAGAGGTTTTTATGAAAGTCTGCATCGGAGCGGATCACGCCGGTTTCGCATTGAAGGAGGTTGTCGCTTCCTCTCTGAGAGAGGCGGGCATAGAGGTAGTGGACGTTGGCACGAACAGTCCCGATTCGGTCGATTACCCGGTCTATGCCCTCCGAGTCGCGCGCGCGGTGGAGGGTGGACAGGCGGACAGGGGCATCCTGGTGTGCGGCAGCGGGACCGGGATGTGCATAGCGGCCAACCGGGTCCACGGGGTGCGGGCCGTGAGCGCACACGAACCGTTCGAGGCACGCATGAGCCGGCGTCATAATGACAGCAATGTATTGTGCCTTGGGTCCCGTTTTATCGGCGTTGACCTGGCCCTTGAAATAGTGCGCGAGTGGATAAAGGAGCCTTTCGAAGGCGGCCGCCATAAGAGGCGCATCGACCTGATCGATAACCCAAAGGCCGAATGACAGGCGTAGGTCTTATTGGACTTGTAAGACCTATTTTTCCCGGGGAGATCCAAAATGACATTCCAGGAACTTATTGTTGCCTTGGGCAAGTTCTGGGCCGACAGGGGATGCGTGATCCAGCAGCCCTATGACCTCGAAGTAGGGGCGGGTACGTTCAATCCCGCCACCTTTTTGAGGGTCCTCGGGCCGGAGCCGTACAATGTGGCCTACGTCGAACCGTCCCGGCGGCCGACCGACGGCCGATATGGGGAGAACCCGAACCGACTCCAGCATTACTACCAGTACCAGGTGATTCTTAAGCCTTCGCCCGCCGATTCGCAGGGGGTGTACCTGGAGAGCCTTAAGAGCTTTGGCGTCGACCCACTGGATCACGATATCCGCTTTGTCGAGGATGACTGGGAATCGCCCACCCTGGGGGCCTCGGGTCTGGGCTGGGAGGTCTGGCTCGATGGAATGGAAATAACGCAGTTCACCTACTTTCAGCAGGTCGGCGGCATCACCCTCAGCCCGGTCAGCCTGGAGCTGACCTACGGCCTGGAAAGAATCGCGATGTACCTGCAGGGTGTCAACTCCGTCTACGACCTCATCTGGAGCGGCAATGTCACTTATGGGGACGTGCACCACCAGGGTGAGGTGGAATGGTCCCATTATAATTTCGAAGAGGCGGACGTGGGCATGCTGCTCAAGCTCTTCGGCATGTACGAAGCTGAATCGCTGCGCATGATCGAACGCGGACTGGTCCTGCCCAGCTATGACTATACGCTCAAATGCTCACACGTGTTCAATTTGCTCGATGCGCGCGGGGCGATCAGCGTAACCGAAAGGACCAACTATATCGCCAGGGTCAGGAACATGGCGCGCAACGTGGCGCACGCTTATTACGCGCAGCGCGAGAAAATGGGATTTCCCCTGTTGAATAAATGGCGTTAAAACGAATTAATGAATTCAGGGATTAAAATAAATTCCTCAATCCCTGAATTCCTCAATCCCTAAATCCGTCCTTAAGGTGAACAGATGGCGAAGACCCTGTACATAGAGATTGGAACCGAAGAAATACCGGCCGGCTACATCCTGCCCGCACTGGAAACGATGTCTTTGCGGATAGCCCGGTTTCTGGATGATAACCGCATAGCGCACGGTGAACCAACGGTTGCCGGCACGCCTCGCCGGCTGGTGTTGAATGTGCCGGGTGTTGCGGATTGCCAGCAGACCGTGAGGACCGAGGTCATCGGGCCGCCCAAAAGCGCCGCCTACGATGCTCAAGGAAAGCCCACGAAGGCTGCCGAAGGCTTTGCAAAAGGACAGGGCGCAAGCGTCGGGGACCTGATAATAAAGCAGACGCCCAAGGGTGAGTATCTTTGCGTCTTTCGGGAGGAAGCCGGTCTTGAGGCCAAAGAACTCCTGGAGAAAATGCTCCCGGACTTCATAGCCAAAATTCCATTTCCCAAGTCCATGCACTGGTCATCCTACAGTGTGACTTTCGCCAGGCCGATTCAATGGATCGTGGCCCTGTTCGCACAAGAGGTCCTTCAGTGCGAATACGCCCACGTGCGCTCCGGGAAAAAGTCCATGGGCCACCGGTTCATGAGTCCCGTGTGGATCGAGGTCACTGACTTCGACGGCCACCGCGAAAACCTCAGGAAGAACTACGTCATCCTCGATATAGCCGAGCGGCGGGAACTCATTCGGCAGGGGGCCGCAACGGCTGCCGCAGCGGTCGGCGGCAAGGTCCTCGCAGACGATGAGCTTCTGGATGAAGTCACACAACTGGTCGAGTTCCCTCAGCCGCTCGTCGGGCGGTTTGAGGACAAGTATCTCGAACTTCCCCCCGAACTGCTGATTACGGTCATAAAGAAGCACCAGCGCTACTTTGCCCTGACGGACGGCGCCGGCGCGCTGCTCCCATATTTTGTGACTATTTCCAACACAGTTCCAAGGGATTTCGCACTGGTGGAAGCCGGCAACGCAAGAGTAGTGAGGGCGCGGCTCGAAGATGCCCGCTTTTATGTCCGGGAAGATCAGAAGGTGACTCTCGACGACCGGGTCGAACAGCTAAAGGGGGTCGTTTTCCATTCGAAGATCGGAACGAGCTACGAGAAAATGGAGCGCTTCAGCGAGTTGGCCGTAATGCTGGCTGAGCGGGTTGCCCCGGAACGGGCCCCCGAGGTTCGCCGTGCGGCTTTGCTTTGCAAGGCCGATCTTGTGTCGGGCGTGGTGAGCGAATTTCCGGAACTCCAGGGGATAATGGGAAGAACTTACGCGCGGCTCCAGGGCGAGCCGGAAGATGTTGCAGAAGCCATCTACGAGCACTACCTGCCCAATCGGTCGGGCGGGCCGGTCCCATCGCGAATAGAAGGTTCGCTCATTAGCATCGCGGACAAAATCGACACAATTGCCGCCTGCTTCGGGGTCGGACTGCTTCCAACCGGTACGGCCGACCCGTTCGCCCTGAGGCGCCAGACGCTTGGAATCATTCGAATCGTGCTGGAAACGCCCCTTAGAATTTCGCTCGAAGAGATAATAGACAGGGCGCTCGTACTGCTTTCCGGTAAACTCACCCAGCCTGCGGAAAATGTAAAACGGGATATAACGGCCTTTTTCGAAGGACGCCTTCAGCACTACCTTGCAACCCTTGACGAGGGGGCAAGCCCCGACGTGATCGAGGCGGCGCTTTCAGTTGGCATAGACGATCTACTCGAAGCTGTACAAAGGACCAAAGCGCTTGCCGGCTTTACCGCAAGGCCCGACTTCGGCGCCCTGGCGGCCGCAGTTAAGCGGGTGGCCAACATCATCAAGGCGCCCGAGACCGCGCCCGTTGACGCTTCTCTTTTCAAAAACCCGGCCGAACAGCTCCTGTTCGACGAACTCGTGAAGGCCGAAGCCGAAGTGGACAGCCGGCTTGCCCGGCCGGATTTTGCCGGGGCGCTCGAATCCATGGCCCGGCTTAAACCCACGATCGATTCCTTCTTCGATACCGTGCTCGTTATGGACAAGGACGACTCGGTTCGACGAAACCGGCTTGCGCTGCTCACCCGAACGCGGGACCTTTTTGCCCGAGTGGCGGATTTCCGCAAAATTCAAACCCCCTGAGTGTAGATTTCAGATCGCAAATACTTACTTTACCAATATCGGACTGCGCAACGCACAGGCACCGGATGCCCTGAGACGCGGAGGAGATGAAAGTTTAAGAACATTTCCCTGAAGGTCTCTCCGTGACCGGACTATGCCCCGCCTCTGCGGTGGATTTTTTGTCACCGTGTCGCGGCCCCGCTGTCCGTTTCATATTTTTCATTTACGATTTTCTTTAAGGAGGGGATTTACAATGCTGGATAAACGCACGCTGCACATGAAGGTCCAGGAACACTGCGATTGCTTCGCCGAAACCGACCCGCTCAGTGAAATGGCCGGTCTGGTCAAGGAGCATGATACCGAAGATGGCGCCCTGAAATGGATTGCCCTGGCCGTTTTGCATGGAATTGACAGAAACGCGGAAAAGATCTCTCTTCGCTGCACCGCAGAGGGAGGGGTTTCGGTAACCGCAAAATATCGGAAAGCCGAACTGCCCAGCCCACCGGCGCCGATCGGACGCAAAGTTTTCGATGTAGTGAAGGGAATTACGCACATCGAAGAAGATAAAGGAAACTCGGCGGTTGTGATCGGCATTCGCGACAGCAGCATAAAGCTTGAAGTGAAGCTCGACCGCAACGGCGCCAACGAAGAAGTCGTCCTGAAATTCCCCGACTAGGGCGAAATTGCCAAACGTGCGGGTCAGAAGACAGACGGGACCGTGACGCGGCGAGAACAAAAACTGACGCGGGAGAGGTAGTCAATAAGTCCTATATCTCTTATAGGACTTATTTTTTTCCAGCTCACCGCGTAACCGCGCCGGCCCCCCGTTGGACCGGGCCTTCTCAAGCGCCACATCTCTTTTTGAGCACTCCGGTAATGCTTAAAAATAGCTTACTTACGAGCGTAAAATCCAGTTCGGCCCTCCCCTGGATCAAACTCCGCCATCCCGCCTTCAATCTCACTTGTAACCGGAGCGACAGAAGTATAAACTTGTGCGGAAATACCGGATGATACCGGCGGTTTACGATTCGGATTTTTGGCTGAAATTTTTTTGACCCTAAAAAGGATCTTTCGTCATGAGTAAAAACATGGATACCAAGAAAGATGGGAAGAAAAAACCAGGCAAGAGCTTAAAAGAAAAAAGGGCCGAAAAGAAGACCAAAAAGGAGACCAAAAAGTAGTAATGGTCCACCGGAAAGCGGTGGTCTCATAAATCAGGGGCCTGGTGCACGCGAAGACGCGTTTTTTGTCCTCGAAAAACGCGAAGCCCGAGTTGGCGCCGCTGAGAAAGTCTGTCCTGAGCCTGCCGAAGGGCAGAGGGCGCAGAGATTTCGATCATTTGTCCTTTAATCATTCGTCAATCCAGTCCTGGATCAAGTCCGGGGACCCCATTGGCAGGCGCCGGAATCCAGTTAAACAAACTCCGGCTTTCCTCTGCGTCTTTGGTCTTTAGAGGAGAGGCTCTGTCAAAAGTGTAGACCGATGCCAAGGGGCTACCGGCGTTGGTTTTTTAATTATATGCATCCGAGCCGCATCTTGGGGCCGGATTCCTGCCGGGGATGTCCTGTCAAACGGCAAAGCAGAAAAAACATCGGCCGTAAATGCTGCAATGGGCCTTGCCCGTTATCTGAGAGTATGCTAAGAATTTTCAGCTATGGAAGCTTTCCCCGCTCTTTGTCCCCAGTCTCAAGCTGAAGGAGAATGCGCATCGCACGTTGTCCCCTCATCATCAAGCGGACGTCTCCAGCCAATTTCCGTCTGGATTCTTTGTCGTCAAAAAAGTCCTTTTCGGCCTGGCGGGGCTTGGGGACCTGGACTTGCTTCGAGAATCGTCGAGATCATTCAAGCATTGGGCGGCACAACCGGTATCTCGACGCTCCGCGAGCTAATCCCTCGATTTCCTTGCCGGAACGAAAATCCCTTTCTCTTAGGCCAGAAAATCCGAACAGAAACTCCGGATCGGGTCCGGGGCAGGCTCTCGCGGGGCGTCGAATTCTAATCCGGTGTTTCCGGATGGACGCCGGCTAATTGCAAAACCTTTTGAAAGGAGCCATTTTCATGAGCGATCAGTATGATGTCGAATTGAGCGAGGACCATATTATTCTTCGGGATATGGTTCGTAAATTCGCAGACAATGAAATTGCACCCTTTGTCGAGCAGGATGAAAATGACCATCGTTTCCAGCGGGAACTCGTGGACAAGATGGCGGAACTCAATCTTTTCGGCTGCCCTATCCCGGAGGAATACGGGGGCAACGGCATGGGTTACCTGGCCCACGCCATAGTAACCGAAGAGATCGGCAGAGTATCGGGTTCACTCAGGATCTCTTTAAACATGCAAACCATGGGAACGTCCCTGTCCATCCTGAAATGGGGCAGTGACGAACTCAAAAAGAAATATATTCCGGAACTCATGTCAGCCAGGCTGCTGGGCTGCTTTGCAATCACCGAACCCAATTCGGGTTCGGATACCGTGTCCATGGCCACTACTGCGGTGAGGGACGGAGACCACTACATTCTCAACGGCCAGAAGAATTGGATCAGTTGGGCGCCTGTCGCCGACATAGGGATAATATTCGCAATGACGGACAAGGCTGCAAAGCACAATGGCATGAGCGCCTTCCTCATGGACATGCACTCGCCCGGCGTGTCCACTATTGCCACCAAGGCCAAGCTGGGCATCTGGGCCTGCCCGACCGGTGAAATAATTATGGAGGACGTAAAGGTCCCGGCAGGCAACATCATTGGTCAAGAAGGAAAAGGATTTGGCCACCTCATGCAGGAACTCATCAGCACGCGCCTTACTGCTGCGGCCGGCGCGGTGGGAAGTTGTCAGGCAGCTCTGGACGCGTCTATCAAATACGCTAATGAAAGGAAGCAGTTCGGCCGCCCGATAGCGGAATTCCAGATGGTCCAGGAAGTGATTGCCAGGATGGTCGCCGAAACCGAGGCCGCCAGAGCGCTGACCTGGAGATGCGCCATTCAGAAGGACCACGGTTTGATCAACAACAACAGAGAGACCGTACTGGCTAAGTTTTATGCATCCCGCGCTGCGGACGAAGTCCCCAACCTGGGTCTGGAGGTCTTGAGCGCATATGGGTATTCCAATGAATACCCCATTGCCCGAATCCTTCGTGACGGAAAGGTGTACAAGATCCTCGAGGGGGCCACGAACATCATGAAGATGATTCTTGCAACAGATGCACTCGGGATAAAAAAGGCCAACAAATAACGCGGCGGAGAACGTTCACATTGGGATCAAAATCAACCTGTGGAAATACTGGGAGTAGATTATGAGAGAAGTGGTCATACTGGGAGCAGCCCGCACTGTTGGCGGACAATTCGGAGGATCGTTCCAAAACCTGACCGCGCCGGAACTTGGCGCTGCGGCCGTTAGGGAATCCATAAAGCGTTCCGGAATTACACCTGATGTTATTGAGCAAACCATCTTCGGGAATGCCTGGCAGGCGGGGGTAGGACCTAATCCGGCAAGGCTGAGTTCGGTCATGGGCGGTGTTCCGATAGAGGCGCCGGCGGTTACGGTCAACGTCCGCTGCGGGTCGAGCCTTCAAGCTTTGATTTTCGGAGCGCAGGCGATCAAGGCGGGTGACGTCGATACCGTTCTGGTGGGCGGGACTGAAAGCGCAAGCCAGATCCCATACGGACTTCAGCGGGCCCGCTGGGGCTACCGAATGGGCGACGGCCAATTAACCGATCTGATGCATAAGGATGGGTTTCGGTGCCCGCTGGGCGGTGGTCTCATGGGGGAAATAACTGAATGGCTTGCCGAGGAAAAAGGCATTTCCCGACAGGAACAGGATGTGTTTGCTGCCGAATCTCACAACAAGGCCGAGGCTGCGGTTAAGGCCGGAAAATTCCTGGAGGAAATCGTCTCGGTTGAAATCAAGGGGAAAAAGGGAGATCTCGTCTCGGTTATTGACGAAGAGATTTACCGCAAAGGCGTCACTGCTGAGAATTTGAGCAAATTGGCGCCGGTTTTCAAAAAAGGCGGGAGCATCACCGCCGGCAACGCATGCGCCTTGTGCGATGCAGCATCCGCCGTCGTACTTATGGACAGAGCGAAGGCGCAGGCAATGGGGCTGAAACCCATGGCCCTGCTGCGCGGCTATTCGTTTGTGGGAGTCGATCCCAAGCGCTTCGGCATATCGCCCGTGAAAGCCATCCCTGCGGCGCTCAAACAGGCCGGCCTTACGCTCGGCGATATCGACCTGGTCGAACTGAACGAGGCATTCGCCGCCCAGTATATTGCCTGCGAGCAGGACCTCGGCCTCGACCGCCTCAAGGTCAATGTCCATGGGGGAGCTATCGCCCTTGGGCACCCTGTTGCCGCTACGGGCACCAAGCTGCTCACTACGTTGCTCTATGCGATGAAGCAGCGCGATGCGGCGCTTGGGACCGTGAGCATGTGCATTGGCGGGGGCAATGGTGTAGCTGCGGTTGTCGAGCGGCTTAACTAGTTTCTATCCGGAAAGGGTCCTTTTCCGTTCTGGCGGCGTCAATCTTCGGGCTCTCCTCGCGGAGCGTGGAATTATCGTACGCCTCCGCGCAACCTCGATTTCCTTGCCAGTACGAAAAATACCTCCTTTTCGAATCGGAAACTGCTTGTGTTCCATCCGGAGTTTCCGGATGGACACTAACTAAGATGTGATTTAGGGGAGTGAAATATGCCTGTCAAAAAAATTCTCGTCGTCGGCGCTGGAAGCATGGGAGCATCAATTGCGCAGGTCTGTGCCCAGCAGGGTTTCGAAGTAGTGATCACCGATATCAGCCTGGATCTTTCCACCAAGGCCAAAGCCCGCATAGAGAAGGGGCTGCAGAAAAGAGTGGAGAAGGCAAAGCTGAGCGAAGATCAAAAAAACGCCATTCTTTCACGCATCTCGACTGCGGGTGATCTAAGTCCCGCCCGGGAATGCGATTTCGTAATCGAGTGCGTCCTGGAGGACATCGGACTAAAGAGGAAAGTTTTTGCGGAGCTGGACAAGCTCGCCCGGCCGGATGTCATCCTCGCCACAAACACAACTTCGCTTTCGATCAGTGCGATGGCTGAGGCCACCAACCGTCCGGATAGAGTGGTCCAGATGCATTTTTTCAATCCACCTACGGCAATGAAGCTCGTGGAGATCATGCCTGGCGCGAAAACCTCTCCGGAGACCCTGGCGGCAGCCGAAGCGCTGGCAAAACAGCTCGGCAAGGACCCGGTGGTCTGCAAAAACGAGGCGCCCGCAGGGATTGTCAGCCGGATTTTGGGGCAACTGCTAAACGAAGCGACGTGGCTGGTGGCCTCCGGGGTGGCCTCGCCCGAAGATGTCGACAAAGCTATGAAGCTTGGGGCCAATCATCCGATGGGTCCCATTGAGCTGATCGATCTTATCGGCCTCGACGTGCATCGCGCTAAGATGCAGACTCTGACCGCCACTCTTGGCGACCCTCGCTACAAACATCCGGAAATCGTCGACCGGCTGATTGCCGAAGGCCGCCTGGGCAAAAAGGTGGGCAAGGGTTTCTACGTTTATGAAGATGCAAAATGATAGAGGGGGTAATGTATGGACGTTAAAGGCAAAGTATTGGGTTTATCAGAGGCCGTCGAACGATATGTACATGATGGGGCCTTGATTTCATTTGGCGGATTTTCCGCTACCCAATGCCCAATGGCTGCAGTCCATGAAATCATTCGCCAGAGGATCAAAAACCTTCATGTCGTTGCGGCTTCCAATGGACAGGCCGTTGATGAATTAATAGGTGGCGGCTGTGTCGAGGGTATTGAAATAGCTTACGGCGGCAACGGCAGGTTTGCCTCGACCTGCATCCGCTTCAGAAGAGCTGCCGAAAGAGGCGAAATCAAGGTGGAGGATTACTCAAATTACCAAATGACCTTACGGTTCATGGCCGGCGCCATGGGGGTTCCTTTTCTCCCAACGTATAGCACCCTGGGCACGGATATTGTCAAAACGTGGGGATATGACGAAGAAGAAAGGCGCCAAAATCCACAACTGGCGCCAAAGAAGCTTCTCATCATTGACAACCCGTTCAACGTCACCGGCCGGGTAGATCAACTGGTGCTCGTGCCTGCTCTGCGGCCCGATATTACCATTATCCACGCTGCAAGAGCCGATATCTGGGGCAACGTTCAATTAATGGGCTTGCAGTTTGCCGACCCCGAACAGGCCAAGGCTGCAAAGAACCTGATAGTAACTTGTGAAGAGATCGTCGAAACCGACGAACTCAGAAAAGATCCTTACAGAAACCAGATTATTTCGTTTCAGGTGAGCGCCGTAGTTGAGATTCCCTGGGGCGCCTACCCTTGTGCCGTGTTTGGGTACTATGACTACGATCCCTGGTTCTTGCGCGATCTGTACCAAAAGGCGGCAAAGAATGAATCCGAATGGCAAAACTACCTCGATAAATATGTCTACGGGACCAAAGATAGACAGGAGTTTTTGGACTTGATCGGCATGGACAGGCTTAAGACTTTACTGGCCGATAAGGAAGCCGGATACAATCCAGGTCTAAACCGGAGGTGAGGATTATGGCTCAGTATAGCCTTCAAGAGATGATGGCGATTGTTGCTGCAAGAGAAGTCAAAAACTCCGACATCGTTCTTTGCGGTACGGGAATAGCTATGCTCGCCGCTATAGCCGCCAAGAAAATTACCGCGCCGCAGGCCTCGATTTTTTTCGAGACCGGAGCGGTAGACGTCTGGGCGCCGCCCAGATCGACATTTATGGAAATTTGAATTCCACGGCGATAGGAGATTACCGCAAACCGAAGGTGCGTTTTAGCGGCAGCGGTGGAGCGTCTGACATAGGGTCACTGGCCGGTGAATTTTGGGTCTTCATGGAATTAGGGAAAAGAAAGTTCGTGGAAAAGGTAGATTATTTAACCACCGCCGGTTTTTTGGATGGAGCAGGAGCACGAGAAAAACTTGGACTGCCCGGAGGCGGCCCTTCACTGGTCATAACCAATAAGGCCTGTTTCCGTTTTGACGATACAAGCAAAAAAATGTACCTCCATAGTTGCTATGCGGGCATTACACCGCAAGCTATCCAGGATGAGATCGGTTTTAAGATCGATTTGACCAGGGCAATTGAAGCCAAACCTCCAACCGAACACGAACTTCACATCCTACGAACACAGTGCGATCCCGATAGAATGGTCTTGAAATGAATCTCACAGGAGGCGACTGATGGTGGCAATTACTTCGGGCCATATTATAGGTATGGTCGTCACATTGTTGATCATTGTCGGCGCCGGCATTTATGCCGGCACCAGGGTGAAGGGCGAAAAAGACTTTTCGGGCGCCTCCCGTAAGGCCGGCTCGGCAGTTGTCGCCGGAACTATCATGGGGACCCTTGTAGGTGGATCGTCCACCATCGGCACTGCACAATTAGCATTCCAATACGGTCTGGACGGCTGGTGGTTTACGCTTGGAGCAGGGATCGCCTGCCTGCTTCTGGGTACCTTCATGCTCAGGCCCCTCTACAGCAGCAACAAGTCAACCATTCCTCAGTATCTGACCGAAACATACGGTCCGGCGATCGGACCCATTTCCAGTATCTTCACATCAATAGGCATATTCATCAATGTCATTGCCCAGGGGCTGGCAGCGGTGGCTCTGCTGACTTCGATGGCCCATGTCAGCACTACCGTCGCCCTGGTGATCAGCACGGTATTGGTTCTGGCATATGTGTTGGCGGGAGGTCTTCAGGGTACGGGAATTGTCGGAACGATCAAGTTATCGCTGCTGTATGGGGCGGTTATAGCTGCCGGTGGAATCGCTCTCTACAAGTTTGGCGGAATGAGTGGGTTATTCGCGGCCTTCCCTGAACGCTTCCCCTGGTTTTCTTTGTTTGGCCGCGGCTTTTCACTGGATTTTGCGGCCGGGTTCTCGCTGGTGGTTGGGGTGCTCTCTACTCAAACTTACATTCAAGCCGTTCTGTCGGCCAGGAGTTTCGCTCATGCCCGCAAGGGCGCATTGATCTCGGCAATTTTTATTCCACCGGTTGGTATCGGAGGCATCCTGGTCGGCATGTATATGAAAGCGCATATAGCCAGCTTCCCGGGGTTGAAGTCCGCCGATGTTTTGCCTACTTTCATTCTGCACTACATGCCGCCGCTGCTCGGCGGCGTGGTCCTGGCCACCTTGCTTGTGGCGGTAGTAGGGACTTGGGCCGGCTTGAACCTCGGGATTTCCACCATGCTCACCCGTGATATCTACAAGCGCTATATCGATAAAAAAGCCGATGATAAAAAGGCCCTGCTTGTACAAAGGGCTTTGATACTTTGTCTTTGCGCACTCACTATCGTAGCGGTCAGCAGCAATATGGGCGGTTTGATCCTCGGATTTTCATTCCTCTCCATGGGACTGCGAGGTTGCAGCGCACTCTTCCCATTGTTGGGAGCCATGTTCTTCAAGCGCTTTGTTACCCCGGCAGCCGGCATATCGGCTGCGGTATTGGGGCCATTGACCGATCTCATATGGCATTTAATGTACCCGAAGGGATTGGACCCTCTCTACCCGGGACTTGTGGTCAGCGCCGGCGTTCTGTTTGCCGTCGGTATGCTCACCCGCAAGAAGCCGGCGGTCTAAGCAGCGGTCAGCCCGGGCTATGAGCAAAAGACGGTGCGTTGGACTCGGGTTCCCGGTATTATTTGTGCCTGCCCGACCCGTTTAAGGGGAGTGATCAGGTGATAAAGCGCAGCGCCGTAGTGGGCATTGGATTTGCTCTGCTGGTCATCGGCCTGGCAGGCATGGTTCTTTTGCAGACAGACGTGCTTTACCGGCCGGAGTCCAAAGGGCAGTTCGGCTTGCCCGATGTAAAACCGCCCGGCCCCTCGCAGGAGGGTCCCGGCACGCAGGCCGGCCTTGAGCGAAGGCAGCTTCCCGGGACGCCGGACGGCATCAAACAGACCCCGGAACCCGGGAGTCAGGCAGAGCAGGTCCCGGCGCCTCAATCCGGGGAGGCGCCCCGAAACCCACCGCTTGCCGGGAGCAAAGCACGGCCTCGCCCGTCACCCGAAGCGTTGCAGCCGGTGGTGATCAGGTTCCATTTCGATCCGGCGCAAGAGCGCGAAATCAATGTGGCACAGGTGCATTTGGGTGACTCGATAAGCGTGAGAGTGCGGCGGTTGGGGCAAGCGTACCTGGGGCTCTATCTCGCTTTCGCAATTCCGCATACTCTGGAGACCCCCGCATGGCGCCAGTGGAGCACCGGGTCCCGACGGGCGGCTGTTGCCCCGATCCGTGACATTGACCGGATCGATTTGACGGCTGACAGGGATTTTGGAGTCGCTCTGATAAGGAAGCTCGATTCAAAGGAGGGCGCCGTTTTGAGGCTTGGGGCCGATTACCCTGCCGGCCACAATCTCGGCGCTCCGCGAGGCGGCCCTGCGGGGTGGGGAGGCTATGTAATCGAGATGAGAATTTATCCGGGCAATCGTTGGAACATCAAGCCCAGGGGTCTTGTGTGATCCGAAGCAGGGAGCGAGAGGGAATGGTTTTTTCCCTCTCGCTCCGCGCGCCCTGCTTCGTGCTCCCCCGTCTGTCATGGAGGTGCAAAGAGATGTATTCCGGGGGTTTCAGGTGGAGAACTGCGGCAACCGTGACGGCGGTCTCAGTGCTGCTGTGGGCGGCCGT
>JBELAB010000040.1:0-12205 GCA_049509275.1 Syntrophobacteraceae bacterium
GTCAAGCGCATTTTTTTCGAACATGGTGTTATATGAGCCCATCATACGAGGTATTATATAAGCCTGTCATACGCGGAAATTGCGGGTATTGTCCGTTATGTCCAAAGCGCTCGCCATTGCACGGCTTACAGCGTTCCGGTTGACCTGTGAGACAAACGGCGATGACAAACCCAGCAGTCTCGGTCCTCGTTGATTCTGGATACCAGCTCCCCGTGGCAGCGGACGCAGTTTTCTCTGAGGAGTTTTTTCCCCCTCGCGGAGAGACGAATGGTTTCCGGGACCCTTCCGGAATAAAATACATACACATCCCACATGCCTTCCAGCCCCTTGCCGGCCACGTGGCGAGCCTCGGTGTCGTTGGGCAGGTGGCATTCGGTGCACTTCTGCCGGCGATGGCCCGCATTGTGAAACCAGTTTTCATACTCCGATTCCATGACATGGCAGCTCGCGCAAAACTCCGGAGTCCCTGATCTTGCGTACAGCCCGGGCGGACCAAAGCTCACGAACCCACCCACTGAGACCGCCGCCAGAACCAGCAGCAAGATGATTTTAGGATACCTTTTCCTTCTCTTGGGCCGAGGGATGTACATCATATGCGCTCTCAAACGGGTTACTGAGAATAATCGTTGCGTCACGGCTGGGGCCGATGGATATTATCCGGACGGGGACCCCTGAAATTTGTTCAATCGCCTTCAGGTATTTTTTGGCATTTTGAGGAAGATCGTCCCACCTGCGTACTTTTTCGATGTCTTCATCCCATCCGGGGAATTCTTCGAAAACAGGCTCACATGCCTCCAGAGCACTAAGTTCGGCAGGGACAATGTCGAGCCTGCTGCCCCGGCAGTTGTAGGAAACTCCTATTTTTAGCACGGGGACCCCGGTAAGAACGTCCAGCTTGGTGATTACCAGGCCACCCAGGCCGTTCAGCCTGACAGAGCTGTTTACGGCCACCATGTCCAGCCAGCCGCAACGGCGCGGCCGCCCGGTGGTGGCCCCGAATTCCCCTCCGACTTTGCGCATGTGCTCTCCGGTCTCACCGAGAAGCTCGGATGGAAACGGCCCGCCGCCGACGCGTGTTGTGTACGCTTTGACTACGCCGAGCACAGTGTCTATCCGTGTGGGCCCGATTCCCGCCCCGCAGCAGGCGTTGCCGGCGACTGTATTAGACGATGTCACATAAGGGTAGGTCCCGTGATCGATGTCCAGGTGAGTGCCCTGAGCTCCCTCGAAAAGAATGTTGCGGCCTTGGGCGCACGCCTCCTGAAGCTGTAGCGATACGTTCCCTGCAAAAGGTCTTAGCCGTTCCCCGTAGGCAAGGTATTCATCCATGATCTCAGCAGGGTCCAGGGGCTCGTGTTCAAAAAAATTCCGGAGGATAAAATTCTTCTCCTCGAGGTTTTGCGCCAGCTTTTCGGAAAAAACTGCTCTGTCCAGAAGATCGTGAACCCGAATACCTCCCCGGCCCACCTTATCTTCGTAGCATGGGCCGATCCCCCGGCCGGTCGTGCCGATCGCGGTCCTGCCCTTCCTCTTTTCTCGGGCCAGGTCGAGCGCGCGGTGATAGGGCATGATGACATGGGTGTAAAGGCTGATCAGCAGATTGTCGGGCGTTACGCGCAAGCCCGCTTCCTCGATGCGGTCCATTTCTTGTATCAGCACGCCGGGATCTAGCACCACTCCGTTTCCAATCATGCACTTCTTGTCCTGATGAAGAATTCCGGAGGGGAGCAGGTGGAAGATATGCTTCTTGCCGTTTACTACCAGCGTGTGCCCGGCATTGTTTCCGCCCTGGAACCGGACAATGAAATCGGCCTGCTCCGAAAGCAGATCGACAACCTTTCCTTTTCCCTCATCGCCCCACTGGGTGCCCACTATAATTACGTTCGCCATATCGTTTTCTTTCCCTCAAGCCGCATTGTCCGCCGATCACCCGGTCCAGGCGCAAGGATATCCTTACAATATTTCCGATTAAAGGATCGGAGAAATGATAGCCCGGTTGGATTTAGGAAGCCGGATTCTTCCCTATACCTGTAACGAAATTTCACGCCCGTGTCAAAAAAAAGAAGTTTCCCGGGAAGAATTCTCACGTGCGGTAACGCCATAAAACGGCAGAAGACGGATTTGGACTTTATTCAACATCGCGCACCTCAATTCTATGCGCGCGGCATTCGGGAGAACTCTTGGGGACGCTGATCGTGAGCACACCTTTTTTGAACTCGGCTTGGATTCCGTCCTCATCCACCGGGCAGGGAAATTTGAAAACCCGCGAAAATGCTCCTCTGGGTCTCTCGACTCGAAAAGCTTCCCCTTTGGGCAAGTCATTCTTCCTTAGCCCCGAAACCCACAGCCGGTCGGCCTTGCACTCAACCTGGACGTCATGTTCCATAACTCCGGGCAAGTCTATCGAGTAGACCAGCTCTTTTCCGGAATCCACAATGTCGCTCATGGGGACCCAATCCTCAGGTTTTTGGCGTTTGCCTTTCCCGGCGGTTCCAGGTTCGAAACTGCTCATGAACAAATCTTCCATCCGTTCTTTCATGGCCTTCAGTTCATCAAGGAAATCCTTGTCGCCGCTCACCGTCACAGCACCCCCCCGTTCTGTAATGGTTCAAAAATCTGTCAGCATGCTTAGCAGATTCGAACATCAAATTACGTGTAATTAATCACTTCCGGCATATAAACAAGATGGCAAAAATTCGCAAGGCGCTCTTCAAAACTGTCGAGAATTTTTTTAGCCCAAGACTGCCGTTGACCCAACCAGGGCCGGGAGAGTGACGCAGGGACCTGTCCCCGGCCCGGCGCATTATTTGGGGTGCATTATTTGGGGTTGTGACTCCAAATGGATAAATGATAGTATCCATACCTCGCGGAGCGTGGAGACAGGGACCGCAGGTGGACGCCAAGCACAACGAGGCCTCCCGCTCCCGCCCCGTCTCGGGTGGGTGAGCGGGCTGTCGGGAATGAGCGGTCGGCCTCCGCGCTACGCGCTCACACATCGAGCAGGGTATTGTATAAGTCATCATACGAGGTGGAAAGATGCGCTACTCGCAAGCCTTCATTCATACCCTTTTCGAAGCGCCCAAGGAGGCGGAAACTCCTTCCCATGTATTGCTTCTGCGCGGCTCTTTCATATATCCCGTAGCTGCCGGACTCTATGCGCTCCTGCCGCTCGGACATCGTGTAGCAGAAAAAATCAGGCAGATCCTTCGCGAAGAACTCAATGCGATCGGAGGTCTGGAGCTCACCATGCCCGTCATGAATCCGGCGGAGCTTTGGAAGAAAACGGGCCGTTATTTCGATATAGGCGAGGAACTGATCCGGTTCAGGGACCGCAGGGACCGCGAATTTGTCCTCGCAATGACTCACGAGGAAGTGGTAACCGACATAGCAAAGCAGTTCGTGCGCTCTTACCGTGACCTCCCTGTGATGCTCTATCAGATTCAGACGAAGATTCGCGATGAAGCCCGGCCGCGCGCGGGTCTGCTGCGAGTTCGCGAATTCTTCATGAAAGACGCCTACAGCTTTCACCGCAATTTCGAGGACCTGGACATCTACTACCCAAAAATATTTAACGCCTATCTGCGGATATTCGCCCGTTGCGGGCTGAATTCGGTGCCCATAGAGGCCGATTCGGGGATCATGGGCGGGAGCGGCTCACATGAGTTCATGCTCGAATCCCCGGCCGGCGAAGACCGCTTTGTCGTGTGTCCCGGCTGCGGATACAGGGCTAACACTGAAAAAGCTGTGGGGATCAAACCTGGACCAACTCAGCACGTCGATACGCCGCCCCAAATGCAGAAGGTCCATACGCCCGGCGTGAAAACGATTGCCGGCCTGATGCGATTTTTCAACTCCTGCGAAGAGCATTTTTTGAAGACCGTAGCCTATGTGGCCGACACAAACCTCGTGCTGGCGGTGATCAGGGGAGACTTCAACGTATCGGCCACAAAGCTTGCCAACCATCTCAAGGCCATTCATCTGGAATTTGCGCCGGAGAAGATACTGTCGGAAAAGGGGCTTTATGGCGGGTTTCTGGCGCCGGTCGGCGTGAAAACCATCCGAACCGTGCTGGACACCTCGATAACTGAGGGGACTCTATATATCGCCGGCGCTAACGAGCCGGATATGCACTTCACAAACGTGCTTGCCGGCCGGGACTTCGAATGGACAGAGGCCGCAGATATAGCTGAAGTGCGCGAAGGCGATCTGTGCGCAGCGTGCGGGACGGCTCATCTGGAGATACGGCGCGGGATCGAACTGGGGCACACTTTCAAGCTCGGGACCAAATACACGGCCCCTGATTCAATGGACGTAACCTACCTGGACAACTCCGGAGAGCCGAACCGTGTTGTTATGGGCTGCTACGGCATCGGGGTCGAACGGCTCATGGCGTCGGTTATCGAAAGATGGCACGATGATTCCGGGATGCAATTCCCCTTTACGGCCGCTCCCTTCCACATAGTTATATCTCAGCTTGGCAAAAAGCCGGAGATTGTGGAAATGGCCGAACGGATATACTCTAAGCTCAGCGTCTCTTACGAGGTCCTCTACGACGATCGCGACGAATCGGCGGGCGTAAAGCTCAAAGATGCCGACCTGATAGGAATCCCGGTAAGGATAGTGGTCAGCGGGAAGCTCCAAAAGACAGGAGACGTCGAAATAAAGATCAGGCAAACTGGAGAGGTTAGGATTTGCCCCGAAGAAGATCTTCAGGGAACGCTCGAAGCGATAGTTAACGATTTGCAGCCCTCGCTGGACAATTTGCCCTATATGCCTGAGGAAGGGTGAAAATTTCACCCTTCTAACTTCACCCTCCACACTTCAGCATGCGCCTCCGCGCTAAAATCCTTCCCGGCCCCCTGTATTTGCCGTTTGAGTGCGACTTTTTCTTTTATTTTCGATAAATTTACGAAATATCGGCAGAGTTTGGGTCTTATAATTAATTATTCAAAATTAATAGAGTGCCAAAGGCCGCCGCCGGGTTTAATCACAAAGTCAATCATCGGTGTATTATTTCAATGTTTTTGGGCGCTTGGTGAAGAACGGCATGAAAGGTCCACAATAAAATCCTGGTCTGCGCCCGTGATTGGAATAAAATTTGCTCATCGTTAGGACAGACTTATGAACAACACTGGGCAAGAAAATGCTATGTCAATTGCGGGCAACCCTCAGAGGTAATCTGGTCATTCAATTTACCGCCTTTAGGCGGAAGGTGCTTCGCGGAGCGCGGAAGGCGACCGCTCATTCTCGACAGCCCGCCCACCCACCCGCGAGACGGGGCGGGCGCGGGATGCCTTCCCGGTAACAGGAGGACTTCCATGAACGGTATAATTCAAATCGTTTCGGGGTTTGTAATTGGATGCGCCGGTTTTCACCAGATTGCCGAACATCCCCTCCAGGGGATTTGCGCCCTGTTTCTGGCGGGTTTTTTAGTTATGATCGGTTTTGAAAAAAAGCTGGCCGAGCGCTCGCGAGAAATCAGGAATTGAAACCCGGTTACACTAATATGGTGCTCAAAGAAAAGATTTTATGATAACAACTGCCTGCGAGAGCTTTGCGCCTTCTAAAACAACACGGGAAAAGGCCTTACTCGGGTATGGCAGTCCGGATAGCTGTGCTGATGCTTATGACCGGTTTTGCCGCCTCCATTGGGCAGATACTGGTGATTCGCGAATTGCTCGTAATTTTTTACGGCAACGAGCTTTCAACCGGGCTTATCTTTGCGTGCTGGCTTCTGTGTACAGCGGCGGGAAGCGGCCTGACCGGACGCGTCTGCGCGAAAAAACCACCAGACTTTAAAGCTCTGCTTGCAGGTTTCGCAGTCTTCTGCGCTGCTCTTCCAGCGACAATCGTCTGGATTCGCGCTGCAAGGGCATTCTGGTCTATCCCGCCGGGGGAGTTGCTTGCACCGGGCATGATGCTTGCCATAGGGTTTTGCGCGGTGGCCCCCATCTGCTTTTTGTCAGGCGGTCTGTTTGCCGTGGCCTGGGAACTCTGTCGCGACGGCGCAAAAGGCGAGGAAAGATCGATCTCAGTGTACCTGGCTGAATCTCTTGGGGCGGGGGCCGGCGGACTGGTGTTCTATTTCATCCTCCTTCCTCGATACTTTTCCTTTGCCGGGAGTCTTTTGCTGATTGTCTTTCTGCTTGCCGGCGCCATGGTGTGCGGCGCAGGGATAAAATACCCCGGGAAGCTTCTCTGCTCGTTCTTCGCTGCAGCAATCCTCATTGCGGCATGTATTTCATTTAGTTATTCGGATCGGGTGGACCTGCTGACACGCCGCTTGCAGTGGGGAAAAAGCTTCTTTCAATCCAGGGACACTGCTTACCACAACCTGGTATTTTTATTCGATTCAGGTCAGTTCTCGCTATTTTCAAACGGACTGTGGCTTTTTTCCAGCCCGGACCCGCAGAGCGCCGAGCCGGCTGCTCATCTGCCGCTTCTTGAGCACCCTGATCCTGGAAGGGTGCTTGTGATCGGAGATTATTCGCCTGAATTGCCGGGCGAAGTCCTGAGGCATCCCGGAATCAAGAGCGTTGACTGCGTTCAGCCCGATGCGGAGGCAACGGCATTTATATCGGCGGTCTTGCCCCCTTCGCCTATGGAAATGGGGAGTGATCGGCGCGTGCGCGTCTGGCGCATGGACCCCAAGCGTTTCACAAGGGGGGCGGCAATCGGCTGGGATGTCATTCTTCTTAGCGCGGGGGAGCCTGTAAATGCCGGGATGAACCGGTTTTACACAGTGGAGTTCTTTGCCCGGATGAAATCACTGATGAACCCGGGGGGTCTGTTTTCCTTCGGGGTTGCCGCCTCGCCGGACATAGTCGGCCCGAGGGAGGCTGTTCTGCTGAAATCGCTTTATGCGACTCTGCGTGAGGTTTTCGGCTGCGTTCTGGTCCTGCCCGGCGAGAACGTTCGTTTCATAGCATCACGGGATGGCGCAGGGGTTGCCACAGACCCGCAGGTATTGATAGACCGCATGCGTGCGCGGCGCCTTGACCTCAGGTACGTGCGGGACTTCTATCTTCTGGATCTTTTTAACCCCATCCGGTTGGCGTACATGGAGTCAATCATCCACGAAGGCCCGCCGGCGAAGATAAACAGAGATTTCGAACCGGTCTGCTACCTCTATGGACTCGGTTTGTGGGGCGCACAGATGCATCCGGCCCTCGGCCGCGTTCTCGGTTTTATTTCCGGAAGTGTTCCTTTTTGGGTCCCGGTGGGCTTGGGAGCGTTGTTTCTCGTGTTTGTTTCAGTAATGTTTGCAAAATGCGGTTCCGGTTTTGTGGTTGCTTTCAATACGGGGGTCTGCGGGGCGGTGCTCATAGTTATCGAAGTGGTGCTTGTGCTTGTTTATCAGATAATTGAGGGTTCTGTTTACAGGCAGATGGCCCTTATAATTTCACTTTTCATGGCAGGGCTGGCAGCGGGGAGCGCTCTTGTGAGGACCTTGCACGGCGCGGGCGCCCACCGCCTGTTCATGATCCAGGTCGGTCTTGCTGCTTACCTGGGTGCGCTTTATCTGTTGTTCTCCGTTTTTCGAGGCCCGGTGTTCGATAACCTGGGACATGATGCTATGCTGGTGTTGTTTTCGGCGCTGGCTTTTTTTGCCGGGATGTTTGGGGGCGGACAGTTTTGCGCTGCGGTTGGGTGCAGTGAGAAGGTGCGAGGGGCGGGCCTTTATGCGGCCGACCTGATCGGGGCCTCAGCGGGGGCGCTCGCCGGCTCTCTATTCTTTCTCCCCGTGCTTGGAATTCCTAAGACTCTATTAATACTTGGGTTTGGCTGCCTGGCGGCCGGCGCCGCACTTTTGAAAAATCGGACAAGCTGATCAGGCGGTACGCCAGATTCCGGGTATTTCTCTGCCGCACCCCGCGCATTTGCCATCTTTGAGAGAGATGGAAGTTACGCTGAATCCCGTACGGGTGATTACCGGCTTTTTGCACCCTGGGCAGACTGTGTTCTCCGCCGGGTGGCCGGGAATATTACCTATGTATACGAAGTTGAGGCCCTCGTCTTTGGCCTTCTTCCAGGCCGCCTCGAGGGTAGATAGGGGAGTGGGTTCGATACTTTTGAGTTTGTATAGAGGATAGAACCGGGTTAAGTGGAGGGGCACATCGGGTCCCAGTTCATTTCTGATCCACCTGCTCATCGCGCCGATTTGATCGATATTGTCATTTTTGCCGGGAACCAGCAGATTCACTATTTCGGTGTGGATTCCCCGGCCCTTGAGATATTTCAGTGTTTCCAGCACGGGTCCCAGGGTCCCCTCGGTAATTTCCCTGTAATATGTTTCGGTAAAACCTTTCAGATCTATACAGGCCGCGTCCAGGCAGCCGCTGAGGTCCTCGAGGGGCTTCGGGTTTACATAGCCGTTTGAGTGCATCAGGTTCAGGATTTTGTTTTTCCTGGCCAGTTTTCCGATTTCAATCATGTATTCCATGAAAATGGTAGGCTCGACGTAAGTGGAGGCTATCGAGGCGCATTGAAAACCGGATGCGCTGCTGACCACTTGCTCGGGAGACAGCTCGTAGTTGAGGGTGTCGTCAGGGCTGGCCTGGGAAATTTCCCAATTTTGACAGAATTTGCAGTCGAAGTTGCACCCGGCTGTAGCGATGGAAAACGAGCGGGTGGATGGCAGCACGTGGAAAAATGGCTTCTTTTCCACCGGGTCAACGTGCACAGCGCATGGATTTCCAAAAACAAGGGAATAATACTTCCCATCTCTGTTTTCCCTGACCCGGCAATATCCGCGCTCTCCGTCACCGGTCTCGCAATGTCGCGGGCAAAGCTCGCAACGCACCCGGTTATCGGCAAGCGGAGTAAAGTAGGGTGAGAGCCTGCGGCCGAGCAGCCCTTTTTTGATTTCCTGGGCGTCGGACCGCGAGGCGAGAGCGCTCAATGAAAAGAGCTGCGACCCCGCGCACAGCAGGGCACAACTGAAACAACCGTTCAGAAAACTCCGCCTGTCCAAATTGCATGGACCGGCAGCGCTGTTTTTTGCATCCATTATGTCTCCGCATCCTTATAACCGTTACACATCCATTTCTAAAAAACATCGGCCGAAAAGATATATATCTCGGTTTCTTTGTCCTGCCAGGTATTTCTGGGCAGGCCGGCTTTCAGGCAGCAATGATCGAGGAACTCGTTCCTGTCCCAGTTGTATTCCGTTGCTACCTGGGGCAACAGAAGGCCCACCGATCCGTTCCTGACTATCACGATTCCGTGCTTGCCGACTTCGATCTCATCGGGGGAGTCAATTTTTTTCAAAGGGGTGAGCACTGAAATCTCGATCTTTAAATCGCCCAATTCGTCGGAGCGGACCGGCGTAAACCTCGGGTCCCGGAACGCGGCCTCCTTGGCCATTGCTGCCACCGCCTCCACCAGCGGCATTTTAGGGACTATCTGCCCGATACAGCCTCGCAGCTCTCCTTTCCTATATAGAGTAACGAACGCCCCCCGGGGTTCCTTCAACTTGGGCGAAGCAGTCTCCACGCCCCGCGATATGGATGCGCCGGAGGTGAGTCCAGCTTCTATGGCTTTTCTGGCAATTGCGAGCAGCTCCGCCCGCTCTTCTTTGGTCAGGCCAAGGTCGATTCCGGCCTTCTTCTTCTCGGCTTCGTCCCTGTCCCGGTAGCTCAGAGGTCTCGAAATACGAACGGCCCCGTACCCAACCACCCCCCTGGGAGACATTTTCTCTCCCGTAACATCCCCCGAGTTTGCGTATTTCAGAATGTCGCACCGGTCGGCGCCGAGCTTTTTTGCGGCAAGCATCGCCGTGATTATCGGTCCCTGGCCGCAGGCCTCGCATTTTTGGTCCTCCAGGCACTGAGCAATCCCCTCGATATCCATTGCCCCGATTTTCTGCAGCAGCCGCTGATCCATTTCAGCCGCCGCATCATAGGAGTGATAATGGGAGAGGTCCGAACTGGCCACTATCAGTACCGATTTGCCTTCTGTGCATTTTACTATTGCCTCGGCAAGCCAGCGGCATGTGGTGATATCGGGATCTCCCATAACGAGGGGGACGAGCTTGAAACCGGGCAAAACGACCTGAAGGAAAGGGAGCTCAGCCTCCAGAGAATGTTCCTGCATGAAAACGCCCGGCAGGTCCTTTATGCGCGATTCGCGCTTCATGAGAGCGGCAATCAATTCGCTGTCCAGGGGAATGACCCCGAGCGGAGTGCGGAATCCGGCGCAGTCGTAAGTAGCGGCACCTCTAAACGGCACATAGTGGCTCGGGCCGATTACGATGATCGAATCGAACTTTTGTCCCTGGACGGCTTTGAAGGAATGTGCGGCAACCTGGCCCGAGTAAATGTATCCGGCATGAGGAGAAATGATTGCCACTGTCTGGCCCTTTGAATCGCGCCCGGGAACACGGCTTAAATACTCCTCGACCTGTTGTCTCAGTTCCGAAGCTGTTCCCGGGTACCATGTCCCGGCGACTACCGGATCGTGGATCACAGCCGATGGCGCTTCTGCGGCTCTCAGCCCGCCGGGATAGAGCGACATCAGAACAAAAACGGCCAAAAACGGAAAAAATCGGCAAGAACTAATGAATCTTCCGGACATGGCTCTTCCTCCGGCGCGGTTGGTTCGGAAAGAAGAAAGGATCAATCTGGCACAGACGCACTTAATTTTTGAGCTTGATTATAGAGAAAATCGCGAGCATGCGTCAAGTGGACGTAAAAAGAATAACGGAGACACGTTTGTGCCTTACACTCGGCTGGAAGCGCCCGTCCAAATTTATGGGCCCGATTTTTTGAGACGCATTTAACGAAATCTTGCGAAAAAGATAGAAAAAGGAAGATTCCCACTTATACCGACTTTGCGAAAGCCGCATAGGATTGACGGATGCCTTTGATTTTACAGGGGAAACATTTTTTACATATTTTCATTTCATTTCAAGGACTTAGATATTCGTGCAGCCTAACACCCGTTTATCCTGACGTATTTTTCCTCCTGCTTCGGTTTCGTGTTTCTCGCTCAAAACTGGGGAGATCAACTTTGACGAGTTGAGTAACGTGCACTAAAACTGGCATCCACAATTGGGGGGCTGAGGCAACATCTTTCCAGGGTACAACTCTTTTTATTCCATTTCATTTCAGCACCAGGGGTTTTTCAAAATGGGGCGTATGCGCGGGGGGGCGCATACACCCTGCATCAGAGCTGTTTTGTTTTTTCGGGGAACGGGCGAAAAACTTATGGAGCAGAACTGGCAGGAAATCAAGAGAAAGCTTCAAGCGTGCATGTCAAGGGGGCAGTACGACCTTTGGGTTGCATCAATTGAATTTATGGGGCTGGAAAACGAAACAGTGGAACTGGGGTGCAAGAACCGGTTTCACATCGAGTGGATAAGGGAGAAGCTCGATAATAAGCTGCTGCGCGCCGTGCAGGAGTTTTACCCGCTGGTGCGCCGGTTGGAGTATCAGATTCTTAACATGGGGCCCGATCCGGATGAAGTGGAAGGTTATGCGCCCCAGGCTGAAGCTCCCAGGCAGATCGTAATGAGCGACCTTATCAAGTGTTCGGGGCCGGTTTTTAATCCCCGATTCACCTTCGACCAATTTGTGGTGGGGTCGTCAAATCAACTGGCGTTCGCCACCGCCATGGGCATGGCGCACGGCCAGCAGCTCTACAACAATTCGGCTTATATTCTCTCCGAGACGGGGCTGGGGAAAAGCCACCTCACGCATGCGGTCGGCAGCCATATCCGCAGGAAAGCACCCGAAGTGAGGGTTCATTACGTAACTGCGGAGCAGTTCGCAAATGAGATGATCTATTCACTTAAGAACGGGGAGATTGAAAATTTCAAAACGAAATTTCGCACCGGGTGTGACGTGCTGCTGTTTGAAAAAGTGGAGTTTCTGAGCGGCAAGGAAAAAGTGCAGAATGAACTGGTTTATACGCTGGACGAGTTGATGGATCGCGGGAAGAAGATCCTATACACAGGAAATACTTTTCCAAAGGACATTCCGAAACTTACCAACGAGTTGCAGTCCAGACTGAGCGGCATCTTGGTTGCGCCCATCGGACCTCCTGACTTCAGGACCAGAATGGAGATTATTCGAAAGAAGGCGTCGAGGGAAAACGTCAATCTGCCCGCAGAAGTGATTCATTACATGGCCGAGCGGGTGACGGGAGACGTTCGGCGACTGGAAAGCTGCCTGATAGGCATAATCGCCAAGTCCAATATTCAGGG
>JBELAB010000400.1:0-3181 GCA_049509275.1 Syntrophobacteraceae bacterium
TACCATGTCGCCCGAGTTTTTGGGATTCCGGGGCTTCATCCACTTTGTCCTGTTTCTGATTTCCTTCTACCTTGGGTTTATAAGAAAATAACAAGGCGTGGGTTACCAAATAAACAGTAATAATGTATTCAACCCTCCAAAAGAATTCATGCCCCAAGCTCCAAAACGCGGTTATCTATCAGCCGGGTCTTTCCCACCCAGACGGCCAGAGCGAGCAGAGTCGGCCCGCTTATAACTTCCACGTCCTCGATAGTGTCCGGGTTGCAGAGCCTGGCATAATCGACAGTGGTTCCGCCGCCGGTTGTAAGGCAAGTGTTGACGGCTTTCAAAATTACCCCTGCGTTTGTTTCTCCCGAGTCGACAAGCTCTTGCGCTTCCTTCAAGGACCGGTTGAGGCGCAGGGCCGCAGGCCGTTCCTCGGGTTTGAGATAGGTGTTTCGGCTGCTCATGGCAAGGCCGTCTTTCTCCCTGACGATCGGGTGACCGACGATGTCGATATCCATATTCATATCTTTGACCATGCGCCTGATAGTTACAAGCTGCTGAAAGTCCTTTTGTCCAAATATTGCAATATGGGGCTTTACAGCGTGGAACAGTTTGCTCACTACTGTGGCGACACCGCGAAAGAAAACCGGCCTGCTCCTGCCGCAAAGGTTTTCGGTCACCTGAGTAACATTTACATATGTCTGGAACCCCTCCGGATACATCTCACCGGTCCGGGGTACGAATGCCAGGTCCGTTCCCACAGGGGTTGCAAGATCGATGTCTCGCTGAAGGTCTCGCGGATAGCTTGCGAAGTCCTCAGTGGGCGCAAATTGGGTCGGGTTGACAAAAATGCTGATCACAGCCTTTGATCCAAGTTTCCGGGCGGTGCGCATAAGATCGAGGTGGCCCTCGTGGAGAAACCCCATAGTCGGTACGAAAGCTATGCGCTCCCCCCGAGCGCGCCAGGTGTCCGCCAAGCGCTGCATCTCGGCGACATTTTCGATGATGCGCATATCAGCTCCTTAAGGTGAAGGTTGAGTGCCCAAATTCGTTTCAATCCCCGTTGCGTCTCAGTCCATACCGGGTCCAGGCTGAACGATAATCAGTCGTTATCATTAGATCAATCCACTTACTTGTACATGTTCGATATTTGGTGCTAAACTTTATTTGATTATAGCATCTACCGCAGATAAACAGGAAGAGCGTCATGGGAAAGGCAATCCGGGAAATCCTTTTCGACGATTGCGGCTACGTGCTGCCGGGCCTCGTAAATTACGTACTCGACCGTTCAGAGGGGTACCTGAACGCGGTAGAAAAGTCGGGCGGTGAGCCAAGCCGAAAAGAGATGGTTTTATGAGCTTGAGGACTTACGCGGAAATAAACCTGGATAACCTTGCCCATAATATCGGATGCATTCGCGCAAAGGTTGGGTCTGCAGCGGTTATTCCGGTAATCAAGGCAGATGCTTACGGGCATGGCGCGGTATCTGTAGCCAAACGGCTTGCCCTGGAAGGGTGCGCGATGTTTGCCGTCGCCCGGTTCGAGGAGGGGATGGAACTCAGAGAAAGCGGCATCTCCCAGCGTATCCTTCTCCTTGGCCGGCTCTTTCCCGATGATATTGCGCAGGCCGTAAAAGCGGGCTTAACCCTGAGCATTTTTGGGGAGGAAGACCTTGGATGGGTCGAGAAGGCCTGCGGGCATTCCCCGGGCTTGCCCCCTCCGGTGCATCTCAAACTCGATTCAGGAATGGGAAGAGTAGGGGTGCTTTTGCACAAGGCCCCGGATTTGTTCGACCGGCTGGCAAAATCGAGTGCCTGCATATGGGAAGGACTCTACACGCACTTTTCGACAGCCGACCAGATGGACAAGGCCTTTGCGAACCTTCAACTTTCAAGGTTTCGCGAAGTGCTTGCCATGCTTCCGCAGCTTGCGAAAAGGCCGAGGATCGTTCACATGGCTGCAAGCGGCGCGATTCTCGACCTTCCGGAGAGCTATTTCGACGCCGTACGGCCCGGAATCCTTATGTACGGTCATTATCCGTCAAAGGAGACCTCCCGGTGTATCGTGCCCAGGCAGGTCATGTCCCTGAAATCATACATCGCTCACCTGCGGGAAATGCCCGGGGGACATCCCATCAGCTACGGCAGGCGGTGGATAACGCCCGGGCCGACCAGGATCGCCGTGCTGCCGATTGGATATGCGGACGGACTGAGCCGCAGGCTCACAAACAACGGAGAAGTTTTGATCCGGGGCAGGCGATATCCGATCGTCGGCACTGTTACAATGGACTACATCATGGTAAATGTTGGAAGCGATCCCGTTGAGGTCGGCGATGAAGTCCTGCTGTGGGGGGAATCGCCCGGAGGGGTCATCCAGACACTTGACGTGGCCGAGCGAATAGGAACGATCCCCTATGAATTGACCTGCGCCGTTTCCGGGCGCGTGCCGCGCGTCTATGTCGGCAGGACTGATTGAGGAACCTGAGGAGCGGATAACTCGAAATGAAAACTTATAAAATCAAATTTCTCCCCCACGGCAAAGAAATTACCTGTGCCGAGTCCGAGAATGTGCTCCACGCCGCCATGGAAGCAGGCGTTCACGTGAACGCCTCTTGCGGCGGTGAGGGGCTTTGCGGGAAGTGCAGGATAATAATCGAAAAAGGGGATATAGAGGGGGGTATCTCGGAGCATCTCAGCAAGGAGGACATCCATGCAGGTTACAGGCTTGCCTGCCGGAGCCGAGTCAAAAGCGACCTGACCGTTCGCGTCCCGGTCGAATCGGAAATCAACGCGAGTGTCTTGAACAGGGTCCCCCCCAGACGTACCGCCCGAATCCAGCAGATGAACCTGGAAGACCTGAAGAGCAAGGGTCTTTTTATACCCCCTGTTGAGAAAAAGTATCTTGAACTGCCTGAGCCGACAA
Organism: Syntrophobacteraceae bacterium; assembly: GCA_049509275.1. Classification (GTDB taxonomy): domain Bacteria; phylum Desulfobacterota; class Syntrophobacteria; order Syntrophobacterales; family Syntrophobacteraceae; genus SbD1. Next base: position 2,908 of record JBELAB010000400.1, read on the forward strand.
GCACCGACAATCTCGCCGATACGTCACGCCTTGTCGGTTTTCTCAAGCTTAAACACGATGAACACAGGCTGGTGGTGCGGCTTCCGGTCATTCGCAAGATTCCGGGGACACTGAGAGAAGCAGACTTCAAGGTTACCGTGACCCTCGCTCGGCCTGTTTTCGAAGGCGGAAAAAGTCATATCATCAACATAGAACCAAGAGACGCTACCGGCAGAAATTTTGCGATAGCCGTCGATATCGGCACCACGACCGTTTACGGACAACTGATCGATGT
>JBELAB010000401.1:0-3148 GCA_049509275.1 Syntrophobacteraceae bacterium
ATGGCTATCCCGAGGGAGAGCTGGGCAATTTTCAAGATACCCACCTGCCGCCACTTGAGCGTAAAATCCTAGAATATGTTCATTTGAAACTCCCTTTTGACTTCACCTGCCTTTGCTGTTAGCTTACAAGTCCCCGTCCGGCATTGCCTGTGAGCAGGAGTACCAGCTTATTGAATTTTCGACTGCGAGTTGAGAAGGCAGCCGGCCGAAAATGGTCAATCCTTCACCGGAGGGTCAAGATTGTCCGAACTTAGTCCCAACATCTCTGTGATCGTACCAGTTAACAAAGGTGGCCCGGAATTTGTCAAGTGCATGCTGTGCCTCTTGGACGCTTCACCTGCTCCGGGAGAAATCATCGTCGTAGCTGACGGTGATGAGGACAATTCCCGGCGGGAAGCTCAAAGACTGGGCGTCCGGGTAATCTGCGAGCCTGTTTCGGGCGGTCCCGCCAAGGCGAGGAATCGAGGAGCGCGAGAGGCAAAGGGAGATATCCTTTTTTTTATTGATGCGGATGTGGCTGTTCCGTCCGGACTGATAGGCCGGGTCACAGAGATCTTCAGACGGGAACCAGACCTGGCGGCCATCATCGGGTCCTATGATGACGACCCGGGCGCAGGGGATTTTTTCTCGAGGTACAAAAACCTTTTTCATCATTTCACCCATCAACAGGCAAACAGCCATGCATCGACTTTCTGGGGGGCATGCGGCGCTATTCGACGGGAGATATTTCTTGCCTCGGGTGGTTTTGATGAAAGCTATCGGAAACCTTCCATCGAGGATATTGAGCTGGGCTACCGTCTAACCGCGGCCGGCCATCGGATCAAATTGGTTAAATCTTTACAGGTTAAACACCTGAAGCGTTGGGGATGGTTATCGCTGTTGAAAGTGGACTTCTTCCAGCGCGCTCTCCCCTGGACTGAGCTCATCCTGCGTGATCGGCGCTTCATCAGCGATCTCAACTTGCGAATCTCAAGCCGTATCAGTGTACTGACGAGCTACGCAATTTTGAGTGCGTTGGTTGGAGCAGTTCTGTGGCCCCGGCTTTTAATTGTCGCGGTTTTGTCAGCGCTGTTGCTGCTTTCACTCAACTCAAGGCTTTTTCTGTTCTTCAGAAGAAAATGGGGTTGGTGGTTTGCCGCCAAAGCGCTAGCCTGGCATTATCTTTATTTTTTGTACAGTGGATTGGCCTTCGCCATAGGAATGGCAAAACACTTATCCCATCGGTGAAATCGGCGCTCACCAACACAATGAGGTGGTTAGATTTCCGTTGGAGATCCACGGATCATGAATCAAGAAATACGATCAAGGGTTAGCGTGAGGTGCTTATCCAGGAAAAATCACTTTATAGTAAGGTACGAACAACTGATTGCCAATCCAAGTTCAGTGCTTGCCGCTCTGTGTGATTTCATTGGTGTGCCGTACGAAGAAAAAATGCTTTCTGATTACCCTGCAGTTGCTGCACAGCTTATTTTGAAAAAAGAGCTATGGAAAGCCTCCGTAATGGAGCCAATCGGGCCTGCAGGTAAGAGGAAGTTCAATGACCATCTAACAGAGGGTCAAAGGCAATATTTCCTTGCGCATCTCCCTGAAGATTTAGCTGCTTACTTTCACCCATAAAGGCCGCCCACGCCCGCCCAACACGCACGATAGACACGAGGAGCGGTCGCGGTTCGCGCTACGCAGAACACTTTCCGCCAAAAGGCGGCAAGTGTGCTTCACTATTTTGAAGTACTTCCCAGAGACGGGGTGAACCATTTAAAGATCTGATGAACTCGAAAATTATCTCCTGCAGTGGGGCACCAGTCGCACTCACAGTGCTGCGTCAAAGACGCCGGATCTTTCACTCCCAGGCCCTTGCGGCGAAAGCAGCGGTATGGCGGCCCATTCCAAATTTCTTTAAAGCTGCTCTCATAGAGGTTGCCGAGCGGCAAGGAGCATCGACAACAAGGCGCGACTGTCCCATCAACTTTTATCGATGTGGAAAACCAGCCAATGTAGCAGGGAAGGCGGCGCCAAACTCTTTCGCCCATGCGGTATCTAAGCAGTACGTTATCCAGGTTGTGCGTTAAAGAAAGCTTTTTCAAGCGGCTCCGGCTCTCAACCAATCCTTTGAGGACAATATTTATCTCATCATTAGAAAGAACCGCTTCTGAGAATTCACCTCGCTTAGAATAGAAGCAGGCGAAGCGCACACCGTCACAACCCAGAGAATGAGCCAAATAGATCCTAGCGTCAATTCCTTTGTAATTATAATGGTTTATGGGTTGGGTCAAAATGAACGCCGGAAGTTTCAGCCCTCGTTCTTTCTTCAGTTCAGAAAGGACCTTCACCCCCTCGATCGTCTTCTTGAAGTTTTTCGGATTAACCCCCGGATAACACCTTTCGTATTCTTCCAGGTTGTTTGCCCATAAGGATATTACAAGTATATCGAGACCGGAGTCCAAGATGGATCTAGCTCCCGCTTCATTGAGCAGCGTGCCGTTAGTGTAGAGCTGAACCTTGAGGCCTGAGTGTTTAAATATTGAAATGATCTCAGCAAACTCGGGATGCAGTAGGGGCTCCCCCTGTCCCACCAGGATCACCTCAGGGACGCCTAATTCCTGGAACTCTGCGGCTAGCCGCTTGACCAAATCAAGCGAGATGTACCTGAGTGCATGGTCTCCAGCGTTTGCCACTATCTGTTTGGAAGACCGGTATGGGCACCCGATACAACTGATATTACAGTCGAGATCAAGGTCGACGTTTGCGTAAAACGGACCGGTGTGGGCCATTTCGCCGTTGATCAGGCCTCTAAATAGCTGAGCCAATTTAACCGGAGCGGTCATCTACAGACTTCCCTTTGTTTTGCTTTATCTAGCTATTGCGCGCTGAGTCACATGTCAGCGTAATACGGCACGCCCATCGACAAATGAGCAAGGTCTCTATGATCTTCCGAGGACGCCGATTTTTCCCGCACAAGCAGCACGTTGAGAACCCTTGAGACAATTGTCTCACGGATTTTTAGCGAGATCAACCAATCAAAACAATGCGCGCGAAGGCCGGCTCAACTTGTCCGGACACACTGGACAGCCATCAATGATCACTTTGGAAGTCTTCAAAATCGTGCTATCAGAGATACGAACAGAGCGAGGCGGGGCGATTTCCGTCT
>JBELAB010000402.1:0-3143 GCA_049509275.1 Syntrophobacteraceae bacterium
CTCCACAAGTTTGTTAATCTCGGTTGACTGGACCAGTGGATCTCTTTTTCTGGCAAAATCCAGAATTCCATGCGTAACCTCCCTGCACCTGTCGACTTGGCGAGTGATTTCATCCAGAGAATCTTTGAACTCCGCCAAGCTTTTCCCGTCCGGTTTTTCGGCCTGGAGCTGATGACGCGCCCACTCGACTTCCTGCGCTATGATCGCCAGAGGATTGTTTATCTCATGAGCTATTCCGGCTGAGAGTTCGCCAACGGCAGCTAATTTCTGAGACTGGATGAGCTGCATGTCAAGAAAACACTCCTGCTCCCGGGCCTTTACAACTTTGCGAACGAGCGAACTTATCACAAAAAAGCAAAGGACGGCCACTGCCAAGGCTGCGAAACCAGGTCCGGGGCCGGAATATATCCACAGGGGAACCGCGAGCAGAAGAATCGACAGCGGAACGACCAGAATGTAAACCCTGGGAGGATCTGTTGGTAAAATGTTCAGCATGGCCCGGCTGATCGCGCCTTATTGAGAGAAGCAAGAGTAAGGGGAAAAGACCTCAGACGATATGCTATGCCTTTCGGACCCGCCCCTCGTGAAGCATCTTCCTTTCGGCGGCCTGGTTAACTTTTTCAAAAAGCTCATCAAATTCTGCCGGCTTGATTACATAGTCAAACGCGCCCAGTTCCATTCCCTTGATTCCCGATTTGATCGACCCATGACCGGTGAGCATGATGACTTCGGTGAGAGGGCTTCTCTTTTTTATTTCCTTCAATGTTTCGATTCCGTCCATCCCCGGCATTCTTACATCGAGAATCACCACATCAAAGGATTGTTCCTGGAGGATCCGGACAGCTTCCCTGCCGCTGTCAACGCCGGTCACATCGACCCGACGTTTAAGCAGGCGTTTAACGATAGTTTCCAGGAAATCCTGCTCATCGTCTACGATTAACACCTTTGGTTTCGCAACCTTCATAAACACCTTCCGGGGCGTAGTGTTAGAAAGGGAAAAAAGAACCTCTGGACCGGATCAGATTATTTTGTCGTTTATCCACGGCAGATAGATAGTGAATGTAGCGCCCTTGCCTGCATCGCTTAACACATTTATTCTGCCTCCGAGCTTCTCGATTATGCTGTAACTTATCGAAAGCCCAAGGCCTGTACCCATTCCGTATTCTTTAGTACTGAAAAACGGATCGAAAATCTTACTCATCAGTTCTTTCGGGATACCAGGACCATTATCGGAGATGCTCGCGTAAAGCTCCCGCTCACTTGCTGTAAAACCCGTCTTTATGGTTATTTCTCCCGATTTACCGACAGCATCGATTGCATTGTTCAGAATGTTCAAAAAAACCTGCTGGAGTTGTGAAGTGTCGCTGACCGTGGTAGGAAGGTCATCAGAGAATTCGGTTTTTATTTCGATACTCCGATAATGAGCCTCATTTTCCAGGAAAGCGAGCGTTTCAGATATCAGCCTGTTTAGATCGACCTGCTCCCGGATGGGCTCCATTCGTCTGGCAAAGCCAAGCAACCTGTGTGTTACCTTTCTGGCTCGGTCCACGTGGTAATCAATTTTCCGAACCGCATCCTCAAACTCAACAAAGTTTTCGCTTTTCGCAATCTCTTCTTCGGACAACAGATCACTTATCCAGCCAACTTTTTCTTTTATTATCGCAAGAGGGTTGTTCACCTCGTGCGCGATCCCTGCGGCCAGCTTCCCAAGGGCCGCCATTTTACTGGACTGCAGCAGGCCGGCATCCAGCAAGGCTTTTTCCCTGTCGGTTTTTACCAGTTGCCGCACCATTGCACGGGCTACTAACAGAGAGCCAATCACCATCACCAGCACCCCGCCCGCTACAAGCTCAATTGCAAAATATCTTGTCTTCAGAAGAGGCGTCATACTCTCAAGTGACTCTTCTTTTACTACAAGCAGCCACTCTTTATTCTTGAGCCAAGCAAGCCCAACGAGGGCCTTCTCGCTGCCTAGGTCTCTTTCCTCTACGATGGTCCCCGGAAACTTCTCGAAGACCGGGTAATCAACTTTGCTCAGCAGTTGCCCGCCAAAACGGGGCGTGGTCTGAAGGACATTAAGGCGGTTTACGACGAAGGCGTCGCCTTTCTGCCCGGTCTGCGCAGCCTTGACCATGCCTTCGAAAATGTCAGTATCGATGGTGGCGCGAAGAATCCAGTTTCGGTCCCCTTCCCTTTTCATTATCGCTATAATGAAATGAGGAATATTCCTGAACCCGGTAAAAACATCGCTTATACAAAAACCGCGGAGCATCGTATCATGGAACCATTCCTCATTGCTGTAATTCACCCCCTTCAACCAATAGGGCCCGATATAGGCGACGTGGTTTCCGTCCCCGTCGATGATCCCCACATCTATATAGGATTTGGAGCGCATCTGAAGCAGCGTGAAAACCCGGCTCAGATGCTCCTCGTCTTTCAACTGATCGAAAGATTGGGTATAAACCAGAGTAGTTAATTGGGACAGACGCTCTTCAAGAAAGAGATCTATAGCGTTGCGGCGGTTTTCTGCCATACTCCTGAGGTCTTCCATCACCCGCGCTTTGTAGACCCCTGAAAATCCCATGTGCATCCCGAAACCGACACCCAGGAGCGGAATAATGGCAAAACAGAGCGTGGTTATGACAATTCCGCGATGAAATTTCTTATAACCGCCGTTTTCTTCCATCGATTAACCCTGGATGATCTGGACCATGTGGGGCCAGAATGGAAATGTCGAATATCATTATCATGTAAACAGCGAAAATTTCCACCGTTTTTAATAGTTTTTGATCTTGGTTTCAAAACATTTTGTCTTAAAATCCAAGGTCGATCAGAGGGCAGGGGATGTTTCCGGGCTGCAAATGGAGTCTGCCTGATGGGCTGTCTGCGCGGCCGTTTTTTCTCAGCGGGGGGATGGCTTAGCATCCGGAAAGAGACCTTTTCTGAATCGAAACCAGTGCCGACTGAGGTTAGACAGCCTGAACGAAGCCGTTGGATATTCCCAGTGCTGTCAGTGCGGCGAATGCCGTCTCATATTCTTCCTCTGTCGGCTTCCTGTCAAGGGGTGGGGTAGATGGGCCGTTATGGGCCGGGAAGTACTGGTTCATAAGACTTACCCAGACCTGCGGGCCGAACCGCCTCGC
>JBELAB010000403.1:0-3129 GCA_049509275.1 Syntrophobacteraceae bacterium
AGGCGGCCAGGATTTATTATATGGCCTTGCCCCCGAACATGATCAAGCCCATAGCTGAAGGGCTTGCGGGCGCAAAACTGAACCTGGACCGCGAGAATGCCCGAATCGTTGTGGAAAAACCGTTTGGCCACGACCTCAATTCGGCCCGGGAGTTGAACCGGCTTCTCACCGAACATTTCCAGGAATCCCAAGTCTACCGGATAGACCACTACCTCGGAAAAGAGACCGTTCAAAACATCCTCGCCTTCCGGTTCGCCAACACACTCTTCGAGCCGATTTGGAACCGCCGCTACATAGACCACGTGCAGATCGCCGTGTCGGAAAACGATGGGGTCGGGAGCCGGAGCGGCTATTATGAGCACGCCGGGGCGCTCCGTGACATGGTTCAAAACCACCTCCTCCAAGTGCTCTGCCTCATTGCCATGGAGGCCCCGGTCTCATTCGACAGCGATGAAGTCCGGCAAAAGAAAGTCGACGTTCTCCGCGCTATTCGGGTCATTCGCCCGGAGCAGGTCCATCAGAGTGCTGTCCGGGGCCAGTATGGCGGAGGCTGGATAGAAGGCGTCCGCGTCCGGGGATACCGTTCTGAACCCGGCGTGGCCGCCGATTCGGCCACGGAAACGTTCGCGGCGGTCAAGCTCTACGTGGACAACTGGCGATGGCAGGAGGTGCCGTTTTACCTGCGCACAGGGAAACGAATGCCCGCCAGGAACTCAGAGGTTTCAATTCATTTTCGGCCCGTGCCGCACCAAACTTTTCCGGTCTCGGCGCTTCAGGACTCCCGGCCGAACCGGCTGTTGATCGCCATGCAGCCAGAAGAAGGCATTCTGCTGCGGTTCGAGGTCAAACACCCCGGCCAGAGAATGGCGCTCGCGCCGGTAATGATGCAGTTCTATTACCGCGAGGCATTCCAGATACGCTCGCCCGAAGCCTACGAGACCTTGCTGCTGGACATCATGAGGGGAGATTCCACGTTGTTCATGCGCGCCGATCAAACCGAGGCCGCCTGGGGGGTGATTTCTCCGATTCTGGACATGTGGCAGTCGGTCAGACCGACCGATTTTCCTAATTACCAGGCCGGAAGCTGGGGGCCGGAATCAGCCGACATCCTCATTGCCCAGGACGGACGCAGTTGGACGTTGCCCACCTTTCTGCAATGCCGGGAGGACCTTGCAATATGCCGAGTTACAAAAGAGCCTCCGGAGTAGTCTGCGTTTATGACGATTATGAAGCCGTGAGCCGGGCCGCCGCTGAGCTTTTCCTGCGGCAGGCAAACGAGGCCATAAAAGACCACGGACGCTTCAGCGTCGCGCTTTCGGGAGGGCACACCCCACAACGGGTATACGAACTTCTGGCCGGTCCTCCGTTCAACAGACTGGTGGACTGGGGCCGGGTGCATATCTTCTGGGGCGATGAGCGGTGCGTGCCGCCCGACGATCCCCGGAGCAATGCCCGGATGGCCCGGGAAAAACTCCTCGATCATGTTCCAGTGCCTCCCGGTCAGGTCCACCCCATTGCTTGCGCCGATTCTGCAAAGGATGGCGCCCTGAGCTACGAATCCCTGTTGCGGTCTTTCTTCGACGGCGCTCCGAAACGCTTCGACCTGGTCTTTTTGGGGTTGGGGACTGACGGCCATACGGCCTCGCTTTTCCCCGGAACGCCTGCGGTGCTGGAGAAGGATCGCTGGGTTACCGATGTATACAGCGAGAAGGATGGAATTTATCGGGTCACATTGACCGCTCCAATTCTCAATCAGGCATTGGTTTTGGCCTTTATCGTATCCGGGGCTTCCAAGGCGGAGGCGCTCCGAGAGGTTCTGACTCGGCGGCCCGAACCCGAGCGTTTTCCCGCCCGGCTGATTGAACCCGATGGAGGCAAACTCTACTGGCTGGTGGACAGAAACTCCGCATCGCTGCTGGAAACTTGATTCGAAATCATGACACCGAAACATGGACAGGTTTTGAAGATTGTGAAATGATGATGATCTTATATTAATCTTGGCGGAATCCCTGACCAAATCAGGCGAGAAAGGAATAGGACAACTAATGCATAATGAATTTACAGCCATTATTGAACAAGATGAGGGGTGGTACATTGCTTACTGCCCGGAAATTCCGGGGGCCAACGGGCAAGGCCGAACTGTCCCTGAGTCCCTGCACAGCCTGGCGGAAGCCATATCGCTAATTCTGGAAGATCGTCGGGAAGATGCTCGACGCGGATTACCAGCGGAGGCAATTCAGGAAGTGGTAGTTATCCAATGAAGAGGGGGCCGCTTCTGAGACACCTTCGTAAACATGGATGCTACCTGAAAAGAGAGGGTGGTGAACATTCTCTTTGGTGCAACCCTAAAACGGGGCACTGCGAAGCCGTTCCGCGACACAATGAAATACCCGACAGGCTTGCAAGAAAGATATGCCGCTACCTGTCCATTCCGGAAATAGGCATGTAGCGAACTGCAAAGAAGTTTACAGATAAACCAGCTATCCAGGGATAGAGCGGGAGTCATGACCCTGCTCGACAAGGCCGGGTATCCTGGCCGGTTTTCCCCTGGACCTTACAGGACGCTTACAGGAGAGCGCGGCATGGCAAGACTTCTTTCCCCTTTTGGTTTGCAGTGGATACGCGGTTGTGAAGCCGTTGACACGAAAATAGCTGCCTTGAAAAGCCCTGAGCATCAATTGGTTCTTGCGGTCTTTTGACTTCCATTGCTATTAGGGGTCCATGCTCTGGCGAGTAAAGGACGATGTCCGGCTGTATGGTGCCCTGCGTACCGATTTGAATACGCGGCTTGATGACGATCTCTCCTGTAACTTGGTCCCATCCAAGCCTCTCAATTGCCCGAAGGACATTCCGGTGAAGAAAATCCTCCTCGGTCATATTGGCGGGCACAGACAGCAAAAAGCAGATTTCATCCCACTTAGCTTGGTAAGCGCTTTGATTGTGCGGCATCGAGGTCTTTGAAAATTTTACTCGCGTATAAAAACGGTGTAGTCCACGCTTTCGGGCGCACCCCGTTGGGGTCATGGGGGGGTATATCAAGGTTCAAAGTTTTCATCCGGCCAAATTTCTTTCAAGGCATTGCGGACGACCAGGATGTGATTCGGATATGGTCTTGACTAGGGCGGCAGG
>JBELAB010000404.1:0-3108 GCA_049509275.1 Syntrophobacteraceae bacterium
ATGCCGATGCATCCGGCAAGAGGTCCGCGCACAACCTGGACCCAGTCGCCCTTTATCAGATAAGGATGGATTTCCAGAGGTTGGACTGAGTTGATTACGGTCCGAATGTTTTCGACCTGATACGGGGGAATTGACAGAGGGCCTTGGGAGTTGTGCAGAAGGCTGAGCGCACCAGGGGTCTTGACGACAGTGAGTTGCATATAGCTATCCAGGAATACGTGAACGAAAACATAGCCGGGGAACATCGGAAGCTGTATTTTTTTCCTGCGGTCCCGCCTCTTGCTCCATGTTTCCATGAGTGGAAGAAAGCAGACCACTTCCTTCTGTTCCAGCCTTTTAACGACTTCCTTTTCGTGGTTCACCTGCACATAGAGAGCGTACCACTCTCTGTCGGGTGGCGTATGACACAAGTCGTTTTCATTTGTTTTCATATGTGGTTCTTCGATTCTCGGCCAAAACGAGATCATCTATTTTCCACGGAGTCCCAAGCCGCAGCAAGAGGCCGCTCTTATCGCCGTAGACGAGATATCCCTTCTCCAGGCCATGGTAAAAAAGATCGCGCGTGATGATAACGTCTTCCGTGCAATAGGTTATAAGATTTTCCCACTCGCCCTGCCGGAACCACCTGACGGCCTGAAGGCCGTCGCCTCCTTTCGGGCGGCCGAGGGTTTTTTCTGCGAGGTGTCCAAGGCTCAGGCGAAAACCCAGGCTTTTTTGAATCTCATCCAGGATGTCAAACGTGGGGAGCCTCTCCAGGTTGAACGGCGTATAGGCCCGCAGGACCCGGTAATCGAAACGCAGGATGTTGAATCCGACGATGAGGTCGAGCCCTTTGAGGTCTTCGATGAGTTGCTGGATTTCATGCTCGCGGTAGACCTTGAATGTATCGGCCGGGACCTCATGCAGAACAGCGACCGATACACGCATCAGGTGTGTATTTTGCCATCCGCCTACCTCTTGGGCCAGCTTCCGGGTTTCGAGGTCGAAGAAACCTATCCGCAAGTCCCGGTAGGGTTTCCGCTCTTTGGCGGGAGCACAACAGACCTCGGGGGCCGTTTCCTCACACTCGAGGCCGTTTTCCCCCAGGTTCTTTTCTGCGGAAAGATATCTCAGAAGCTCGAGCGCGGCCTCTTTATCCAGGGGTTTGTTTCCCGAGCCGCACTTGGGCGAGTGGATGCACGCCGGGCATCCTTTCGAGCAGCCGCAGGATGCTATAAGCTCCTTTGTTCTCTCGATCAGGGGCAGGATGATATCATATCCGCGCGCGGCCAGCCCGATCCCCCCCGGATAGCCGTCGTAGACGAAAATGGCGCCTTTTTCGATCTGCGGGTGCTGAGGAATCGAAATCCCCCCAATGTCATTGCGGTCGCATACGGCAAAAAGAGGAAACATGCTGATCAGCGCATGCTCGATGGCGTGAATTCCACCCATGAAATCGAGGCCTGCTTTCCTGACTTTGGTTTCCAGGATCGGTTCAATTTCGATCCAGAAGCCGACCGTTTCGAAGGTCTGCGGTGGAAGGTCGAGCGGATTTTTTGAAATAAGAGCGTTAGAGAAAAGCTGTCGAACTTCATAGGCCGTTATATACTCGGTAACCCGCAGCCGGCCCATCCGGATGATGAAGTTCCCGGCTGGTTTGGAGGCCAGCCTCTCCAGTATCTCGGTTTCCTTGTTGCTGACAGCGCGTGTAAAGAAGGGAACGTTCGCCGGGGTCACGCGGATCAGCTTCTTTTCGAGATCGAGCGATTCGACCGAATAGGTTTCTCCCCGGTGCAGGTAAATTGCACCTGGATGGCATTCCTTAAGAGCTCGAATGCCTTCGTTTTTCCCAAGCGTCGAGGTCTGGCCTTTGCTGGCCGTGGTGATGGTATATGAGAGGCCGACGGAGCGAATGTCTATGAGGCGGTGTGGTCCGCTGGCGGCGCATATCCACCGGTCGCCCTCGAAGGTCTGAATCAGGCGTCCGCTCGAAGTAAGCTCGGTTAGCGCTTTTGAGAACTTTTCTTCAGAAAAATCCTCATCGGATGAAAATATAGGTAGTTCGGCCGCCGCGCACGGCAGATGGGCCTTGAGGATTTCGGAATTGAACGGGTCTATTACCGCGTTCTCATAGCGACTCTCGAGGAATCGGTCGGGGTGGTTCACGATGTACTGATCGAGCGCATCCTGGTCGGGGATCAAAATTATGGCCGATTCCCGTCCACTCCTTCCAACACGTCCTCCCCGCTGCCAGGTAGTCATGACGGTCCCCGGATACCCGACAAGAATACACAGGTCCAGCCCGCCTATGTCGATCCCCAGCTCCAGTGCGCTCGTGGATATGACCGCGCAAAGAGTTCCGCTGGACAGCTTCTGTTCGATTACTCTTCTCTCCTCGGGCAAAAATCCGGCCCTGTACGAGCTGACCTTGTTCCGGAGCCCGCGGTCCGTCTCGATAACGCTCATGTGAACCAGCTCGGTCAACTTCCTGGATTGGGTAAAAGCAATCGTCTTTAGGCCCGCTTTAGCCGCCTGGACTATAAGGCGCGCCGCCGTGCCCGCCGAGTGGGCAGTCCTGCTTTCCACCGGGCGCAGGAAGACGAAGTGCCGCTTTGCCTGGGGCGCTCCACTCACATTGCTCACAACCGCTATCTCGTCCGGAGGAACTCCCGTAAGACGCCCCGCGAGCTCGTCCGGGTTTCCGATGGTGGCGGAGAGCAAAATGAACCTGGGGCTGCTTCCGTAGTAGCGGCAAATCCTGCGGAGCCTGCGGAAGACCTGGGCGACGTGGCTCCCAAAAATCCCGCGGTAGGTGTGCATTTCGTCAATGATCACATATTGGAGTCTTTTCCAGAATTGCTCCCATTTATTATGGTAAGCCAGCAGGGCGTAATGGAGCATATCCGGATTGGTCAAAAGAACATGGGGATGGCACTGCCGGATCTTGGCCCTCTGGTAAGGAGTGGTGTCTCCGTCGTAGATGGACGATGTCAACGGGCAACCCTCTTCCGAGCCCGGAAGGGCGGCAAAGAACTTTTGTAACGAGTCCAACTGGTCGTGGGCCAGCGCCTTGATCGGAAAAAGGTAGAGCGCGCGCCGGTCTGGGTTAAGGATCAGCGTCTCGGCAAC
>JBELAB010000405.1:0-3082 GCA_049509275.1 Syntrophobacteraceae bacterium
TTTGCCGGCCTTGACAGTTTCGGCTATTTTCTGTTCGATGTTTTGATCTTCCCAAAACTTCTTCTTGGTGTAATCGGCAGGTTTGGGATTCAGGGCAATAGCTCCTTGCCCCCTGCCGTCGCCTTTAGGGCCGTGGCAAACCATGCAATTTCTTTCGTAAAGTGTTTTACCTTTTGCCAAATCTGCTGCCTGTGCATCATTTATTCGTATGAAACCGGCTGCAAACCAAAGAATCGCTGCACATGCCAATGTTTTCTTCAACAAAGGAGTCTCCTCAATAGGGCAAGAGGCCGGCCCGATGTAGATTGGATTATGCGAAAGCCTGAGTGGACGTTGTATAACGCGCATACAATATAACTTCATGAAATGACCTGTCAATAGAATCCCGCTCAAATCAACCGCAGAGGCGGGGCATGGTCCGGTCAAGGAGAGAGACGAATTCCACCACAGATCTCTGCTATGAAAAGAAACCCTTTTCATGGTTTGGGGTGTCCCTCAGGGACATGAAATGCTGTGGTGAACCTTTACGAGTAAAGAGTACACCCTTTGTGGGAATGGCGGGATGTTTTAACCTGGCCCTGCTCAGTTGCCGGGAAAAATGAACCGAGTCTTTATTGCGGGGGTAAGCCGATCTTATTAAAGGTCCGCCCGGAGGCAATCCAGACGGACTTTTCATTGCGGTAGGAAAACCTGCACCGTCCTACCGATACGCTTGCGGGGGTATGATCGAACCGTCCACGAGTTTCCTGGCGGCAGTATTTATGACTTCCGAGAAACCTAAACACCAGCGCTGCAAAAAGTGCGTCCTTTTGCCGTCAAAATACATACCAGGTTTATTAAGTCTGGCAAATTTTCCCAAAAAGACCTTGGACGCCGGATCGGGTATATCCGTTCCTTTTGTCCGATATGCTTCGTAAATGTTGTAATAAGACTCTGGATCTACACGGAAGTCTGCGCCCCGTGCATTGAGAATGATTTCGATAAGCTCGACATAGCCGAGCGCCAAAGCTTCGGTCCTGCCTGTTTCACTCGCGTTCGCCACTGCTTTATCCAGCTCGTTTTTCCCTTGCCCCAGAGTAGAGTCTAACTGTTCATTCTGTTTGTCATCCATTATTGTAAGCTCCTCATCCGTAAGTGCAGCACCTTTGCCTTCTCCCACTTCAATCATGCAGGTCCAGCGTATTCATCCGGTATGTAAAATTGATTATCAATAGCAGGGGCGTGCGTAATGTCGTGTAGATCAAGCCGCATAGCCGGCACTCGCTCTTTTATGGTGTAATGGATTCCTTCTTGGCACTGTACAATTCCATGACGTCTCACTGTGATGCCGTCACTTTCAAAGGATAGACGAGATGGTTCCTTTTGTCCACACGGTTTAGCGCGCGGAATCCTGCAAGAAAGCGGAACCCTGGAGGGCTTTGAGTGGCAGCGGCTCTTGCCGGGAGTACCCGTTCACCGCAGAGGCGCAGAGAACATAGAGAAAAAACGCTTTTCATTCCTTTAAGCTAAGGACAATTCTTTTGATTCCATGCTTGAGTACCGGGCTGAACTCACCACAGAGACGGGACATAGTCCGGACAAGAATAGAGCACAGAGAAAAACTCTGAGAGACAGGATGTAGTGGATTAAGAGGAATGGCTACTTCTAAGTCCTGAGCCCGGTCGATCTTGTTGAATTTTGGTTTTCTCTCCGTGACCGGACTATGCCCCGTCCTCTGCGCCTCTGCGGTGAAGATTTACAAAGAAAATAATTCCTTTTGGTTCTATCGCTACGCGAGGAAGAGGGAGCAGGGAGTCTGTTCGACAGCCCATCAAATTTCATCTTCGTGCCCTATCCTTGACCGGACTATGCTCCGTTCTTCGTGGCGAACGCTTACCCTGCGTCCTGGTACTTTTTTACTTCCTCTTCTTTGAGAAATACACGCAGGCCTCCTTCGGCGAGGGCCGTCATTTCGTTTTCACCGGGAAAGACGAAAACAGGCCCGAGGAATTCAACCCATTCCCTGATCGCGCCTGTCACCAACTCCGAATGCGCCATGCCTCCGGTCAGAATGATCCCGTCCACCGCGCCCTTTAAAACGACGCACATTGCACCAATGTCCTTGGCGATCTGATAAGCCATTGCTTCGAGGATGAGCTTTGCTTTCTCATCTCCGCCCGCGATCATCTCTTCAGCCCTCTGAACGTTACTGGTCCGAAGGTAAGCATACAGCCCTCCTTCTCCCACGAGGCGCCTTTGGAGCTGTTTTTTGTCCATCCCCCCGGCAAAGGCGAGGTCGATCAGATCCTGTGTCGGAAGAGATCCGGCTCTCTCCGGAGTGAAAGGCCCTTCGGCAAGCCCGTGGGTGCAGTCAATGACCCGGCCCTTCCGATGCGCGCCAATGGTAATGCCGCCCCCCAGATGGGCCACTACGACGTTCATCTGCTCGTACTTCACCCCAAGCTTTGCCGCAAGGCGTCTTGCCACCATTTTCTGGTTCAGGCTGTGAAAAGCGCTCTTGCGCTCAATTTCCGGAAGACCGGAGATCCTGGCCAGGGGGTGAAATTCATCGGTGCTCGGCGGGTCGACCACTATGGCCCGAGCGCCGTATCTCCTCGAGAAGTTCAAGGCGATTGCGGGACCCAGAGCCGAAGGGTGCTTGCCGTATTTTCCCTCGAGCAGTTCATCGCACATGGCGTCATCGACTTCATATGCGCCGGCCGGGGCCGGCTTTCCCAGGCCCCCGCGGCTGACAACCATATCGAGTCCTTCCGGGTCTATCCCGTTCTTTTGTAAAAAATCCAGAACACCCGCTTGCCGGTAAGGGACCTGGTCTCTCAGGGAAGAATAGAGGGCCTGCTCTTCACTTGGATAGGGGATCGTTTCTAGAACCAGGGGTTCGGCGCCCTTGAACCACGCGAGCTTTGTCGAAGTGGATCCCACGTTGATTACAAGCATGCTACACTGCCTGTCCATCTCCTCCTCCTCTCCTAAGCGCCAAAGATGCCAGTGCGATTTCCACCAACCTGGATTCATCGGAGACAAAGGGCAGATCCAGTATTACAGGAGCTGTCGTCCCCATGACTATGCCGGCTGTGGGGAT
>JBELAB010000406.1:0-3007 GCA_049509275.1 Syntrophobacteraceae bacterium
AAGGAAAGATATTGCTCCCTTGCCTGAAAAAGAAAAAGCGGTAAACCTTCTCAATGGATTCACCGGCGGCAAAGCTTCTTCAAAACCTACATGTCACAAAAGTGTCACAACTTCCGATGTGACACCCCGTAAACTCAATCGGGGCGATAGGATTTGAACCTACGACCCCCTGCTCCCAAGGCAGGTGCGCTACCAGGCTGCGCTACGCCCCGATAGAGGTGTCCCTCTTACCATGAGCAAGACCTAAAAGCAAGAGCAGGCTAACGACAGAGCAACCTGTCCTCAGACTGTTGAGTTTTTCAATCTTTCTGAAGTATGATTATGACTTACGATGCAATAAACCGACACTTTAAGCGGGGAGTCAAATCTAAATGGAAGAAACGATCAGAACGCTTGGCATTCTCAAGGCAAGGCATTTCAGCGCCAGGCTCGATGCCGTGAGACTCCGGACCGGCAAGGTGACGGAGCGAATCAAGATAGACCATCCGGAAGCCGCAGCAATTCTGGCGTTTCCGGACATGGACCACATCCTTATGGTCCGTCAATGGCGGTATGCGATAGGCGCTGAAACTCTCGAGATACCGGCAGGCAAGGTGGACCCCGGCGAATCGGCGGAAGCGTGCGCCGGCCGGGAACTCACGGAGGAAACCGGGCAAAGGGCATCGCGGCTGCTCGAAATCTTCAGCTATTATCCTGCCATCGGGTACGCCAACGAAGTCATTCGAATTTTTATGGCTTCGGGCCTGGAGAGGACTTCGGACAGGCAGGACCAGGACGAAATATCCGGGGTGGAAATGGTAAAAGTCGACCAGGTTCATGATATGATTGTGTCAGGCAGGATTCGTGACGGCAAAACGGTCATTGGCGTATCTCTTTTTCGGGCCAAAATGGAACGGGGAGAAATCCCGGATAATTTTTTTCTGTGATCTGCGATGAAGCACAAGGTACCTATAACACGAAACGGCTATCGAAGGCTGATAAGAGAGCTTTCCCACCTAAGGAGAATCGTACGTCCGGAGGTTCTGGATGAATTGCGCGAGGCCAGGGGTTATGGCGTAAAAATTGAGAACCAGCAGTATTTGCTGGCGCGCGAACGGCATGCCATGCTCCAAAGAAAGATAAACGATCTGGAAGAAAAGCTTGCCGGCTGTGAAATAGTCGTTGGCCGCAAGTTCTTTTTCAAACAGGTGGGTTTCGGGACCGTAATAACCATCAAAAACCTTCTGTCCGGTGAGATCAACCGGTTCCAGTTAGTCGGGCCGTGGGAGTCCGACGTATCCAGCGGCAAGCTTTCCGTAGATTCGCCGGTCGGCAAGGGCGTAATGGGGCATCGCGAGGGTGACGAAGTTCTGGTCTATACGCCTTCCGGGACCCGTTCTTACCGGGTTCTTTCAATCGAAATCTGAAACCGGACAACGGGCCGGCCCCACATCGTTCTCAGTTCGAGCAGGACGATTGACACAGGAAGCCCGCTCCTGGATGGTGCTGTATTTTGCCGCCATCCCTAACAGTGCGCAGAGGACCCGGTGACGCATTTGACTATCAAACGGTTCATAGGCTTTTCAGTTATCTACTGCACGCTTGGCCTGCTTTTTTCTCTCTTCCTTCCTGGAACAGGGCACGAAGTTTTTGCGCAGTCCACCACGCAAATCCCTGCCGCCACAAGCGCCATGGACACGGCAGAGTCTCGTGCAACCGCGTACGGCGACCCTTCTGCCCGGGTTTTCGGGGTCCTGGCGCTGATCGTATGCTGTGCAGCCATCGGACGCTTTGGCGCGAGGAAACTGAAACAATCACCGGTCCTGGGTGAATTGGCGGCAGGAATCATAGTTGGCGCCATTGTTTATCAACTGGGCAGCCCGACGGTCATTATCATCCGGCATTCCGAGCTGGTTCAGCAGACGTATCAAAGGGCCCTGAGTGAAGGCAAAGACTGGGAGACCACAGTTCGATCCACGGTGGGACAGGCGGGCCTGCCCAAAGAGGTTGCCCAAAGAGTCGAGCGGGTGCTCATGAGAAGTGAGTTCCCCTCGTACCTTTTATTGGCCAAATCGATCCAGCTCTTCGCAAGCTTTGGAGTCGCAATGCTCCTTTTCATGGTGGGGTTGGAGGTCAGCCTGAAAGAATTAAAGGCAATTGGACTCAGCGCGTCAGCGGTGGCCCTGACGGGAGTAGGTATAACTTTCAGCCTGACTTGTATCACGACATTGCTTCTGCTGCCAAAAACCGCCGGGTTAATGCCTCCATTATTTGTAGGCGCCGCCCTGTGCGCTTCAAGTGTCGGGATTGCAGCCAGAATTTTCAGGGACATGAAGCGGACCGAGATGAAGGAAGCCAGGATTGTGCTCGGTGCGGCCATCCTGGATGATGTCCTGGGGCTCATAGTGCTCGCAATGGTTGTGGCGGTTGCGACTGGTGGCGCCATTGGAATCGGGCATCTGTCCTGGACCCTGCTGAAGACGGCCCTGTTTCTTGGAGCAGTGGTAGTTTTCGGGACCCGGTTTCTAGAAAAAACGGTCCAATTCCTCGCAAGACTGGACCTGGGCAACATAAAGCTGCTGTATCCTTTTGTACTCCTGATGCTCCTGGCGTGGCTCGCCGACAAAATCGGACTGGCTGCCATCATCGGGGCTTTCGCGGCGGGGGTGATCATTAAGGAGGAGTCCTTTTCGGGCATTGGCCCCGGACTGGACCCTGACCAGAACGTTGAGTCGATCCTGGCGCCCCTCGAGGGGATTCTTGCTCCGATCTTCTTCGTCCTGGTCGGGTTACAGGTGAACGTCGCCACGCTTACAAACGTTAAAGCCATGGTGACGGGACTAATAATTACCGCCGTTGCGGTGGCCGGTAAGCTGGCGTCCTCACTGGTGGTGAGGAGCGGGGCCAGCAGGCTGATCGTCGGGGCAGGCATGCTTCCAAGAGTCGAGGTCGCGCTGATAGTCGCCAGCATGGGAAAATCGCTTGGCGTGCTTGATGATGCTCTGTTTTCGGTCATTATCGTCGTGGT
>JBELAB010000407.1:0-3005 GCA_049509275.1 Syntrophobacteraceae bacterium
GCCATGTTAAAAATTTTGACGGTCCTTCTGGCGATCTGCGGGATTTTCACCACCTATAGCCCGGTTTGGGCGATAAGCGATGGGGCTGCGAAGCTGCGCGATCTTAACGGCCTTTCCGAATTCACCCCCCCGGAAACTTTTTTGAACGGCAATTTCATTGCCGATGAAATCGAACCGCAATGCGTGTTTGGAAAGGTAAAAGACTTTTGGAAATCCCGCTCATGTCCGGCGGTTTGGCTTATCGAAGACGGCCAAAAAGACCGGATCAAAAACCGGCAGGATCTGTCCGGTCCCTTTGAATATACCCTCTATCTCGAAGAAGACTGTCCCGGGAAGGTTGTATATTACATTTTCGTAGATCGCTCCCAGGGCAAAGCCGGCCAGTGGATGGAGTGGCGCAGGGTTTTTCATAGAAGCAAGGCGGAGGAAGAATACGGGGCGGTCGGCGCTCTCCTGGAAAAGGCAGCCCAGAGCGGATTTCCCGTTGACGCCGAGCTTCGGTTCATCGAAATTGGAGGCAATCTGATTTCGAAAAAACCTGAGGATTTCCTGACGGGCGATCTCAAGATCAGCCCGATATACGACCTCAAGCAGGGCAAGCCTATCACCAAATGATGGTGTGGCTCGCTCATGCGACGGTCAATTAAAAATTCCCGGAATAAAATTTTCACCAGGTGTCTGGAGGCCGTGTAATGGAACAAAAAGAGAAATACGAAGGTTTGACTCGCCGCAACTTTATCAAAACCATTGGATTGGCAGGAATAGCTTCAACAGGGCTGGATATGGGCAAAGCAGGCGCCGCTACGGAACAGGCTGACGCCGGAAAACCAGCCCTCCCCAGGCGCAAGCTGGGCAAAACGGGCGTCGAAGTGTCGGTCCTCGCGCTTGGAGGGATGTTCGACACGATCAATAATCAACTGCTGCTCAGACAGGCCCGCACCTGGGGTCTGAATTTCTGGGACACCGCCGAGGTCTATGGAAATGGTTTGAGCGAGGAGGGCTATGGCCGCTTTTTCGCTCGTAACCCTGATGTCAGGAAGGAAACGTTCCTCGCAACAAAGTTAACCCCCAAGGATTCCCGCGCCATGACAGAGGGGCTGGAAGCCTGCCTTAAGAGGCTCTCCACAGATTATGTAGACTTATTCTACGTGCATGGAATAAAGGATTTCAGCGAAATTGCCGCGCCCAAGCCGTTCAAGCAATGGGCTTCGGAAATGAAAAAGGCCGGCAAAATTAAATTCTTTGGGTTCAGCTCTCACGCCAATATGGAAGACAACCTGCTGGGCGCGGCTAAAGAAGACTGGATCGACGCAGTAATGTTTACTTACAACTTCCGGGTTATGAACACCGGGAAGATGAAAGAAGCGATCGCTGCTTGCGTGGATAAGGGAGTCGGGCTCGTCGCCATGAAAACGCAGGGAGGCAAACAGGAAAAGAAGGAGAGCGAAGCCGAACTGCAGTTCGCGGCACGATTTCTCGAGCGCGGCTTTACCGATAAGCAGGCCAAAGTCATGGCCGTACTGGAAAACCCGCACATTGCCAGCGTCTGCTCCCAGATGCCCAGCCTGACGATTCTTTCGTCCAATGTAGCGGCGGCGCGTAACCAGACGAGTCTTAGCCGGAGCGATTTCGAGCTGCTGGAAAAATTTGCCGCCGAAACGCAGGAAAGCTACTGCGCCGGGTGCGGCCGTATCTGCCATGAAGCTGTGGGAGGAGCGGTCCCGGTCAGCGACGTAATGAGGTGCCTGATGTACTACCGCGATTACGGCGAACGCGGACTGGCGCGTGAAGTTTACGCCGGCTTGCCGGCCCAGGCCAGGGCGAGGCTCACGCAAGTGGATTATTCTCTCGCGGAGAAGGCCTGCCCCCAAAAACTTGCAATATCGAGGCTCATGCGGGAGGCTTCAGAAATATTGACTGCATAAACAATATTTCACTTGCCTGTATCTGCCCAGATGCGGCAGGAATGTCAAAATGTCGACTTTCAAGTATTTTCGAACTTCCGGGTACGAGTATGCAGCGATTCCCCGACACGGCCGATTCCCATCAAGGCGCAATCTGCCGGTCGGTCGGTCACCGGTGAGTATCCTCTTTGGCCTCTCTGAATCGCTCACAAGTGTCCCAACAGCCGCATGCGTTCTTCGGAAGCGGCCAGCCGTTCCTTCTCGAGTTCCGCCCTGATCAGCCTCAAACGCTTCAGTTCGAGCAGGGCCGCTTCCCGTTCCGGCTCATCCATTCGGTTGATTTCCTCTTTCAGAACGCCGGCGCGAAGGGATGCCTCCCTGATCTTGTCGAGGACCTCCTGCTCTCTTTTCGTAAAAATATTTTTCTTGTCCGCACAGGTGAAGCTGCTGGAAGGTTCAATTGTTTTCTCCTCACATGCGCAGCACCCCGGACTTTCGTCAAAAAGGTCATTCTTCATATGGTTCCCTCCCATGGAATAATGATTACGAACTTGGAATATAATAATATTCGCAGCGGGTTTGCGAAAGATGGGCGACAAGGAAAGATGCCTCCCGCTCCCGCCCCGTCTCGCGTAGCGTCGAGAATGAGCGGTCGGCCTCCGCGCTGCGCGCTCGCACTTCGCTACGGGAGGCCGGGCAAGCCCACTTCACAAAGTGAAGCAGGGCGAGGCCCCGCGAAGCGAGACCTTGACACCATGGTCACTTTACTTTCTGATGCGCTTAACATTTGGCTTGCCTTCAAACGCACCATGTTTAACGTCTGTGCGTTCTGCATGGCTGCACGCGCGCAGGCAAAGTCCAGCGCGAAGTGTGGCTCCCGATTTTGGCGCTAAATGAGAAAAATGACTTGTACTGCGGGATGGGGCGAATGCTCGCGGATGAATGAGGCGAGCCGCACTGAAACAGCCCTGTTTTCAATAAGGCTGCCTCAGTGGGTTTATACGGCAGTGCAGGGCGGATTTTCGATCGGTGGAAAGCGGGTCGAGACAGGATCAGGCGCCCGCGCAGATTTGCCGATACTTGCAGGCGCGCTGGTCGCAG
>JBELAB010000408.1:0-2981 GCA_049509275.1 Syntrophobacteraceae bacterium
CGAAGCACTTAGCCCCAGGGTCATTTGCGCCCTCGGCCTGAGCGCGGCCCAAACCCTTTTAGGAGGCACACGCCCGCTTTCCCAGCTTCGAGGCACGGTGCAGTTCTGGCGGGGAATACCTCTGATATGCACATATCATCCGGCTTATCTGTTGAGAAGCCCTTCCCAAAAAGCGGCGGCATGGCAGGACCTCAAGGAAGTGATCAAGCTCCTCGGGACTTGAAGTCCGAACAAATTCGCCGGGCACCGCCACCTTCTCTAAAGGCGGACAATGGGCATACGAAGGCAGGATCGAGATATATGGATAGGCGTATATAGCATATATCCACATATATCAAAAGGCGGTCACACGATATGAATATCAGGCGATTCATTTGGCTTACAGCGCTTTTCCTGACCGCAGTGTTTCTTTTTGCACTCTCGCCGGTCGAGCCGCAGCAGGCACACATCGATATCATTCAAATCCAGGACTCGATCAATCCAGGGGTTGAGGATTTCATGAAATACGCGATCAAACGCTCGGCCGACGATAAGGCCGAATGTCTGATTATTCTTCTGGACACGCCTGGCGGGCTGATGACCTCGATGCGTGGAATCTCTCAGGCGATTCTCAACTCTCAGGTTCCAATTGTCGTCTATGTCTCTCCGAGCGGCGCGCAGGCGGCCTCCGCCGGTGTGTTCGTTACGATTGCGGCCGATATTGCAGCAATGGCGCCCGGCACCAACATTGGGGCCGCCCACCCGGTTACCGGAGGAGGGGGCGACATCCCTTCCTCCATGAGCGAAAAAGTCCTGAACGACACGCTCGCATTCGCCAGGAGCATTGCCGCTCAGCGGGGCAGAAATGCGGAGTGGATGGAGGATTCCGTCAGGAAGAGCGTATCAGCGACGGCCGAAGAGGCATTCAAGTTAAATGTGATAGACCTTGTCGCCGCCGACCTGCCCGCTTTGATAAAGAGGCTTGACGGCTGGCATCTTCAACGCGGGGGGACAACCGTCGTTATCAAGACCAGCGGAGTGGAGCTGCGCAACATTTCGCCCAGTCTGCAGCACGATATCCTGCGAATCATAAGCAATCCCAATCTTGCCTACATTCTTCTGATGATAGGTCTGGCAGGGATCTACTTCGAGCTGTCCAGCCCGGGTGCTGTCGTACCCGGAGTCATTGGCGGGATTTCCCTTATACTGGCGCTCTACGCCCTCCAGACTCTTCCGGTAAATTACGCCGGCTTTCTGATAATTCTTCTGGCGGTAGTGTTTTTCATCCTTGAAATGAAAATAGCCTCGCACGGTCTATTGAGCCTGGCTGGGGTGCTGTGCCTGGTGCTGGGCTCGATCATGCTGTTCCGCAACCCCGAGGAGCCGAGGCAGGTTGCGTTGTCGGTTTTTCTGCCAACCACGGTGGCCGTCTCTATATTTTTTGCTGCCGTCGCACGTTTAGCCTTCAGGGCTCAGCAGACAAAACCGCAGACCGGCCAGGACGCCCTATTGGGTATGATTGGCGAAGTTCAGGTGGAAATAGACCCCGAGGGCAAGGTATTCGTGAACGGCGAGTTGTGGAATGCTCAAGCTGACCTGCGAATCGAAGTGGGGGAGAAAGTGGAAGTGTTGGCAGTGCACAATTTAAAGTTGAAAGTAAAGAGGATCGGTGGTAGGTAGTGAAAATAAGTTTTATCGCATTTCATACGTACAAAAGGGCAGCAGGAGGTTCAAATGTTCTATAACCTTAGCGCTTCGCTCATCGCCATAATTGTTTTCACGATTCTTTTCCTCGCGAATGCAATTCGCATTCTTAACGAGTACGAACGTGGCGTCATCTTCCGGCTCGGGCGAGTCATTCGTGCCAAAGGGCCTGGTATTATCATCCTCATCCCGGTACTCGACCGGCTGCAGAAGGTGAGTCTTCGCGTCATTGTCCAGGAGGTCCCCACGCAGGACATTATCACACGCGATAATGTCTCCGTAAAGGTGAGCGCCGTAATTTATTTCAGGGTAATTGATCCGGTCAAGGCGATCGTTTCGGTCGAAAACTTTCTTTATGCCACAAGCCAACTCGCCCAGACGACATTGCGCACTGTTTGCGGCCACGAAGAACTTGACACTCTGCTCTCTGAAAAAGACAAAATAAACGCGCATATTCAGGAAATTCTCGACAGTCATACCGACCCATGGGGAATAAAAGTCTCTCTTGTTGAACTCAAACAGATAGACCTGCCCCAGGAGATGCAGAGGGCAATGGCAAAGCAGGCAGAAGCCGAACGCGAGCGGCGGGCCAAGGTGATTGCCGCCGAGGGAGAGTTTCAGGCTGCCGATCGGCTTGCTGCAGCGGCCGACATTATCGACAAAAGCCCCATTGCGCTTCAGCTTCGCTATTTACAGACTTTACGCGAGATAGCCACAGAAAGAAACTCGACTACGATCTTTCCGATCCCTATCGATTTGTTCAGGCCATTCCTTAAGATTGCTGAGATGTACGATAAGGAAAAGCCAAAGGAGTAGAGATAATGGGCAAGAAGGAAAAAGAAAAAAAAGAAAAACCGCTCGATAAGATGACTGCCAAAGAACTTCGCGAGCTGGCCCTGACTACAGGCGCCATTGTCGGCGTGCACGCTATGAACAAGGCCGAGCTGATAGCCGGGATCAAGGAAGTGCGTGGGATTGTGGATGAAAAGGGCAAGAAAAAAGGCACTGATGTCCGCGCCCTCAAGGTAAAAATCAGAGATCTCAAGGACAAGCGGCAAAAGGCCGTTGAAGATGGGCGCTCCAAGTTGGCCGATTCTTTCCGCCGCAGGATCAGCAATCTGAAGAAGAAGACCCGCCGGGCCGCATAAACCAGAGAGAAGATCATGCAGGCTGATTTTCTTATATGCTGAAATTGTGTAGGAGCCGAACCCAGTTGCACCTGATGATGGAGGTTACTGATGAGCGCTGATCCAAGGGTGATTGCGGCTATTTCGTCCGCTGTTTGGTTGTACCATCAA
>JBELAB010000409.1:0-2957 GCA_049509275.1 Syntrophobacteraceae bacterium
AAGGAGCGCGCCTTCGGGCTGCGCATGTTCGGTAATATATTTTGCTTTTACGCTCAGCAGCACAAGAACGATCGGCCTGTAGGCCAGGTGCGCCCATTTGGCGAAAGGCACTTCGAGCACGAGCATCGGGATTGCCACCATCATGTGAATGACATAGATCGAGTAGGTGGCCAGCGGCCAATCCAGAAGGCGGGTGAAGTTGATGAAAATGCCGGTCATGGTGGTCAACTGGAGCAGGACCAGGAACATCCAGTCGGTCCCATGCGAACTCTTATACTGCGGCTTACTCTTCCTGAGGCGCCCGATCAGCGCGTATGTGGTGCCGTACATGATTGCGAACGTAGCATAGTAGCCGATCAGCCTGATCGGGTGGAAGATCGAGTACTCGGTCCTGCCGCCCAGGGAAACCCAGCCACGTTGAAATTTGAGCCAATCGATCCCGAGGGGCAGGCCGTTTACCAAGACGACCACCATCAGGAAGATAGCGGAATATCCGGTCATAATTGCAAGATGGACGATCCACTGCTGCCTGTCCTTGCACTTGCCGAACTGTTTTTGAGTGAAAAGGTTGATGAAAAAGAGCTTCAGTTCGTTCAAATACATCCCTGCGGGGACCTTCGTAAAATAATCCCCCATGACGATCCTGATGCAGCGGTACACATTGGTCAGCAGGAAAAACAACAATATGGCGGCCATTGCCAGGTCGGCCTTTTCGATCCCGTCCGACGGCCATACGGAGTTAAGGTCCGTGTGCGTCCAGTTTATCGGGCCGCTGTGGAAAACGAGCAGTCCAAGGCCTACGAGAATGCCGACTATTGCGACGGCAACGATCTCGAATGTTTCGGAAGTATAGAACTTGCGCGCAAACCCGGTCCAGTCGTAGAGCGAGGTGAGGTATCTGCGCAAGACCATCATCGTCTCGCCGGGATCGGCCCCTCGCGGGCACCTGGTCGAGCAGTCACCGCAGTAATAGCACAGCCAGGGTTCGGACGATCTCAGGATTTTTTCTCTTTGCCCCAGTTGAATGTATCTTACCAGTTTTCTCGGAAAAGGGTTCTCAGGGGTCGCCAGGTCGCAGATAGCGGTGCAGGTCCCGCAGTTGTAGCACTTGCCCGCATCCTTTAGCCCGAATTCCTCCAGTTCCCTGATCAAATTGGGATCGACTTTGTTGCTCATCCGTTTAGCCTCCAGGTATTAATATCCCTTGTACGGGTTCGGGCCGATTTCGACAAGTCTGTCGGCAAATGCATCGAGCAGAGCGGGAAGCTTATCGTAATCGGTAATGGACACTGTCTCGAACAGGACGCGATCCGACTCGAGCACGAGCCGGTCGAGGGTTTCCTTGACCTTGCTGAGCCGAATGTTTGCCAGTTCGCTGCCTTTGACCATATGGCACTGATAATTATCGCCGTGGCGGCACCCCAGCAGCATGATTCCGTCGATACCCTTGGAGAGGGAGTCGGCGATCCACACCAGGTTAAGCGAGCCGAGGCAGCGAAGTTGAATTACGCGAACCCACGCGTTGTAGTTCATCCTGCGAAGCCCGGCCATATCCAGTGCGGGATAGGCGTCGTTTTCGCAGCAGAGCAAAAGGATGCGCGGCTTCTCCTCGAATTCGTCCGGAACATTGATCGACTTGATTATGTCGCCAATCATGCCCACCGAATAGTTCTTGAAGGTGATGATGCGCTCGGGGCAGGACCCCATGCACACGGAGCAGCGGCGGCACCGGGTTGGCTGAGGAAGAGGATTCCCTTTTTCGTCCTCGTTGATCGCGCCGAACGGACACTCTTCCGTGCACCGCTTACACTGTGTACAGCGCTGCATGAAGAATTCCGGGTAAGTCAAGTCCCCGACCCTGGGGTGAACGGCCATGCCCCGGCTGGTGAGTTCGACGCACTGGATGGCCTTCATGGCCGCGCCGGCAGCGTCTTCGATAGCGTTTGAAATACCCATGGGACGGCGGACCGGGCCAGCGGCATAAATACCGGTTCGGCGGCTCTCGTATGGGAAACAGATAAAGTGGGAATCGGGGAACCCGTTCTGAAGTTCCGGAAGCTCGGGACCCTGGCGGTAGTCCAGGTTCAGGATGTCCGAGACAAAGATGGAGTCGACCGAGGCGACCATTTCATCCTTCTTCTCCTCGTCTTCGGGTTTTTTCATCTTGAAATCTTCCCCGAAGGCGGTGGCCGGCACCATCCCGGTAGCAAGCACAACCATGTCCACATCGTCAAGGAGGATCTTGTCCCCGAGAAGCTCGTCAAAGGCTTCCACGGCGAGTTTACCTCCGATGGTGAGGACTTCGGGCGCCTGGGTCCTGACGAAAATTACTCCCTCCTGCTGGGCCTTTCTGAAGAAATCCTCGCCCTGACCGGGTGTTCGCATCTCCTGGTAAAAGACGAACACGTTCGCTTTGGGGTCCTGCTGTTTTACCTGGATGGCCTGCTTGAGGGCGGTGAAGCAGCAGATCGAAGAGCAGTAGGCAAGATGTTTCGGGTCGCGCTGGCCGGCGCATTGAATAAAGGCGACCGTCTTCAGGGCTTTGCCGTCCGCCGGTCTTGTAATTTTGCCCGACTTTGCGCGTTCTTCGAACTGCACGTTTGTGATGACGTTTGCGGATGTGCCGTACCCGAGTTTTTCGTCCAGCTTCTCGGGGTCGTAGGGCTTCCAGCCCGCAGCAAGGACCACCGCACCGATATTATGATCGCTGGTGGACCCGTTCTGCGTGATCCGCGCGTTGAAAACACAGGGGCCGCCGGAGAGCTTTTCAATTTTCGAGCCGGTCAGCACCTTGATCTTTTCGTTGCTGTTGACCGCAGCGATCAGCCTGTTGATTTCGTTTGCCTGTACGTCCTTGAACGGGAAGACGACATTTTTCGAGACGTTTTTCTGAAAACCGCCAAGCTCGTTTTCCTTTTCGACCAGCACGGCGGAGTATCCCGCCCCGGCCACATCGA
>JBELAB010000041.1:0-11971 GCA_049509275.1 Syntrophobacteraceae bacterium
CCGCATATCGGGCATGCTCGCGGAGCAGGCGGCCGGGGTGATCAGAGGAATTGGGGACGATGTAGCCGTACTCGATGCCTCCGGGCCGGAATACCTGCTCGCCACCTGCGATATTCAGGTCGAGGGTGTTCATTTCACCCGCGAGGCCATTACCCCGTATCAGTTGGGGCGCAAAGTGGCGGCGATAAATGTGAGCGATATAGCCGCAATGGGCGGCAATCCGCGCTGGGCGCTCGTCTCGCTTGCCATTCCCGGGAGCACGGAAGTCGGATATGTCGAAGAGTTGTATCGTGGTATGCGAGAGCAGGCGGCACTGGCGGGCGCGTCTATTGCGGGTGGGAATTTGAGCCGCATGGAATCCATCATCGTAGTGGATTTCACACTCCTTGGGTTAGTCGCACCCGGGCGGCTCACACTGAGGAGCACGGCCCGTGCCGGGGACGCTATACTGTTAACCGGCTCGCCTGGAGAGTCCAGGGCCGGTCTGGAACTGATCCTCAGGCCGGACCTCGCTGTGAGTTCTTCGAGCAGGCAGAAGCTGCTGGAAAGACATCTGTGCCCTCAGCCGCGTCTGCTCGAGGGACAACTTCTCGCTCGTTCAGGCCAGGTCACATCCATGATAGACGTAAGTGACGGAGTTATTAGCGATCTTTGCCATATTTGCAAATCCAGCGGCAAGGGAGCTGAAATCGAGGCTGCAAGCCTTCCGGTTAGCCCTGCGCTTTGCGAAGCGTCCCAAGGGGCCGGTGCGGATTGGCTGGAATGGGTCCTGTCGGGAGGCGAAGACTACGAACTCATGTTCACCTCCAGCCCCGAGGCTGTTCGGGGTCTGCAAAAAATGTTGCTGGATGAGACCGGGACATCATGCGCGCAAATAGGAAGAATCACAGCTGAAACCGGTGAGGTGTGGGTCCGGCTTGCCGATGGAAAGCGGGTTGCCCCATCGGCAAAAGGGTGGGACCATTTTGCTTGAAACCATAGAGTCTCTTAAAGATGAAAATACCCAGAGCGCTCACTATAGCGGGATCTGATTCGAGCGGGGGCGCAGGCATTCAGGCCGACTTAAAGACATTTGCGGCCCTGGGTGTTTACGCCATGAGCGCCGTAGCGGCCCTGACATCTCAAAACACGCTTGGAGTAGGCGGAATTATCGAAATAGACCCTGATTTCGTCTCATCGCAGATTCGCTCCGTTATTTTGGACATCGGAGCTGATGCCGTGAAAACCGGGATGCTTTCCAGCGCTGCGATCATATCGAGGGTCTGTTTCGATCTGAAGGACCTGGATCTCCAAAATGTGGTCGTCGATCCCGTAATGGTTGCAAAGAGCGGAGACAAGCTTTTGAAGGCAGATGCGGTCGATGTGCTGGTTTCCCAACTTTTCCCGATGGCATTGGTAATCACCCCGAATCTGCATGAGGCGGAAACCCTCACGGGCATGCGGATCGAATGCCCTGAGGATATGAAGCGTGCTGCCGTGAAACTAAGGCAGTTCGGGCCCAAATATGTGGTCATTAAAGGGGGCCACCTGCCGGGAAACCCGGTTGACCTGCTCTACGACGGCCGAAGTTTTCGAGAATACCTCGGACCCCGGTATCGTACACCCCATACTCATGGCACGGGCTGTACCTTCGCCTCGGCCATAGCGGCATTTATAGCGAAGGGGTTATCCGTGGAGGATGCTGTCGGAGGGGCAAAAACCTACATAGGGGGAGCCATTGCCGGGGGACTGCCCCTGGGCCGGGGACATGGACCTGTGCACCATTTTCATGAGTTCTACGGGTTTAAGTAGCCGGCTTCACTTGTAGTTCGGAACAAATTGGGGCAGGTGGCTCCATTTGTGCCTGCGCGAAGCTCTGATTTGGGCAGGCGGATTTAAGCAGGGGCCATGCAAGGGTTGTAATCCAAGAGCGATTCGTATATAAAAAAGTGGAAAACTTTTGACACAGGAGCCCGGATGACAGATCAGGTTCGCGTACTGCTGATCGATGATGACCAAGAGGATTTCCTCTTAATTTCCGATATGCTTGCCGAAGCGGAGAACAGTAAATTCAAGCTTGCCTGGGCCAAGACATATGAGGCGGGGCTGGAGGCAATTTGCAAGGGAGAGCATGACGTATATCTTCTTGATTATTATATCGGAGTCCATAACGGTCTTGGGCTTTTGAAGAAAGCCGTTGAGGGAGGCTGCAAGGCGCCCATCATCTTACTGACGGCCTACGGGAACTATGAGATCGATCTGAAGGCCATGGAGGCGGGTGCATCCGATTACCTGGCCAAGGGCGAATTTACGGTCTCCATTCTGGAACGTTCGATCCGCTACTCCATAATGAGCAAGCGTATCGAGGAAGAGCTAAAGCAGCATAGGAGCAACCTCGAGGAACTTGTCAGGCAGAGAACCATTCAGCACGCCGAAGCGCGGACCGACGCCGAGAGGCGGGCGCAGGAGGCCGAAGGGCGTCAGGCGATCCTGGAAGCCCTGCTCGAACATATTCCGGCGGGCGTCGTCCTTGTCAATTCCCCGGGTCTGCAGGTGCAGGCGCTAAGCAGGTACGCTGTCGACATGGTTGGCCTCGCCGGTGGGGAACAAAAACGCATCCAGCCGCTTACCGATCTGGATCTGTCCGTCGCAGACCTGTGGCCTGAGAGCTCCGGTTTGCTGAAGCCGATAAGGGACGCCGCTCTGCGTGGAAGGATTGCGTCAGACCAGGAGTACGCTGTTAAGGTGCGCTGTGAAGACAACATTCCCGTACTGGTTAGCGCGGGTCCCATTAGAGATAGTTTAGGGAATGTAACAGGCGCGGTGGCCGCCTGGAGAGATATAAGCGAGTTGAAGCGTATTCAAGAAGAACTGAGGATCGCCCGCGACAATCTGGAATTGCGCGTTCAGCAGCGGACCCAAGAGCTTGCACAGACCTTTATAGAGCTGAGAGAATCCAGGGAAGAGCTGAAACTTCTGGCCTCACAGCTCCTTCGCGCCCAGGAAGACGAGCGAAAGAGAATCGCAAGGGAGATACACGACAGCATCGGCTCATCGCTCAGCGCTGTCAAGTTTTGCTTGGAGAACGCGGCGGCGCAGCTCACCGAGAATCCTGAGGTCCGGAAAAGTTTCATGACACTGTCAAGGGCAATGGAGCAGGCGATTGATGAGTCCAGGCGCATCATGACGGACCTGCGGCCCTCGTTGCTCGACGATTTTGGAATAATTGCCACTATAGGGTGGTTTTGCAGAGGGTTTGAGTGCATTTACACCGATATCCCGGTTGAAAAGGATATCAGGCTTGAAGAGTCTCAGGTCCCGGAAAACCTGAAAATCATCATATTCCGAATCATCCAGGAGGCGATGAACAATTCGGCCAAGCATAGCCGGGCCAGGAAAATATCTCTGGGCCTTTCACTCGAAGATGGATGTATTGCATTGCGCGTCAGCGACGATGGGGTGGGATTTGATCGGGCCGCAGCCACCTCAAAGGGACAGGGCGCCAAATTCGGCCTTCGATCCATGCGTGAGCGAGCAGAGCTGTCCGGGGGAGAATTTGAGATTGAATCAACTCGGAAAATCGGAACAACAATCAGTGTTTGCTGGAAAATATAGCAGTTTAGCCCAGGTTTGATTTATCGGGGTTATTCTTTTTTGTCCCTTTGCGTCCTGCCTCGAAATACGAGCCGCAAAGGTGTTTTATCCAGACCGAAGCTTTCCCTGAACCTGTTTATCATAAAGCGTTGGTAGGAAAAGTGGATGCTGTTGGGGTAGTTGCAAAACAGAACGAACATTGGGGGGCGGGTCCCGGCCTGTGTTCCGTAAAAAAACTTGAGCCTGCGGCCGCGGACTATCGGAGGCTCATGTGCGCCGACAGCTTCCTGGAGTGCCCTGTTGAGGATGCCGGTTGTAATGCGGCTGTCGTATTGCCCGAAAACCTCGCGTACGGTCGAGAGCACTTTTTGCGTGCCTTTACCGGTGAGGGCTGAAAAAGTCAGGACCGGGGCGAAGGGCATGAAGCGGAAACGCCACTGCAGATCTTCCAGAAAATTTTTGCGGGTTTTGGGGTTTGAGTCGAAGACGTCCCATTTGTTTACCCCGATGATGCACGCCCGATAGCGTTCCTGGATATAGCCCGCGATGTGGAGGTCCTGATCGGCCACGCCTTGGGAGGCGTCGATCAAAAGAATGCAGACATGGCTTTTGTCAATGCTTTGAAGCGCCTTGATTATGCTTAACTTCTCGAGCTTTTCCCGCGTTTTTCCCTTTTTCCTTATGCCCGCCGTATCTATCAGCATGTATTTGCGGGCATCGCGCTCAAAGAGCGTATCAACAGCGTCTCGCGTAGTTCCGGGGATTGGGCTGACAATGACTCGCGGGGCGCCGAGAATTCGGTTCACCAGGGTCGATTTCCCCACGTTGGGCCGGCCGAGAATGGATACACGGATTTCCGAAACCTCAGCTTCTTCACCGGCTTCCATGCTGGGGGGTTCAGGTATAAGCTTGACCATATCCGAGACAAGCTCACCGACCCCAAACCCGTGTGCTGCGCTGATTGGGTAGATGTCCTGGACCCCTAGAGCGTAAAAATCGGCCAAAGGACCCTGCTGCTCGGGGCCGTCTATTTTGTTTACCGAAAAAAAAATGGGCTTTGAGGTACGGCGGAGGATGTTGAGAAGGGCGGAGTCCTCGGGATGCAGCCCTGTTTTGCCGTCTGCCACGAAAAGAAGCATGTCGGCTTCCTGGAGGGCGTGGAAGATTTGCTCCCGCGTGCTCTGGTCGAAAAGGGAATCGTCCTTGATGATGAACCCCCCCGTATCAACAAGGGTGAAGCTTTTTTCGTCCCACACTCCACGGGCATAATTCCTATCCCTGGTGACTCCTGGCAGGTCATCGACCAGGGCCTTGCTGCTCTTGCTTATCCTGTTGAAAAGAGTGGATTTACCGACGTTAGTTCTTCCAACGATTGCTATTATCGCCATCAATTGCCGCCTTTTTAATATTTGTGTATCGATCAAATACCTGTTTAAGGTTTTTTTACTCCCGTGTAAATGAGCTATTCACCTGATACCCTTGACAAAGGGCCGGCCCTGTGAAATAAAAGTTTAAATATGTCGATTGATCGTGCCTGCAACGGATGAATAGCCGCCGGGATTAAACCGGGATCGACGTAGGCTCTGGCTCATCCGCAGACCAAAGTTACCATCCTTTATCAAAGGAGAATTAAATGTACGAGAGACCCGAAGAGTATGCGAAATACTGGGTGGAACAGGCCATAAACTTTTACAAGTTTGTTGGCAAAGACGTTGCTCTGGCTGAGTTTTCCAATTCCGCCGGAATGTTTGTCCAAGGCGATCTGTATGTTTTCGTTTTGAGCCCCACCGGGATAATGCTCGCGCACGGGGTCAACGACAAATTCGTGGGACTGGATTTTCTTGGCGTTAAGGATTCCGACGGCAAAGCGTTTAACAAGCAGATTGTGGACGATGCCAAGTCTAAGGGCAGCGGGTGGGTTCAATATAAATGGTACCACCCCAGAAGAAATAAGACTCTCCCCAAACTGGCCTATTTTCAGAAGGAAAATGATTTGATTTTTTGCAGCGCGGTTTACAATTACGAGGACTAACGCGGGGCTAACGCGGTTTTTATAGGCTCAAAAATCTCCTCCAGGCACCGGAAGTGGGCCTTACTGCCCTTTTTACTAAAGAGTGGCGGGCAGTAAGGCCTCAAAGCTAATCTGGCAGAGCACCTGCTCAAAGCGAAAAACACTCCCGAACAGGAAACGCAACGTTACTATTGGCTTTTCTACATTGGCGTACGAGGCTTTTTCCCTCGAGCCTCATGAACCTCCACCGGTTTTCTGGAGAAAGGAGCACGCCACTTGTAAATCAACTCGATTGCATCGCTGGGACAACCAAGGACACAGACTTCGCACACTATACAGCGAGCGGGATGAAAGCTCAGGGTGCTGCTTTCCTTGTCGATAGAAATAGCATCAGCGGGACATCGGAGAGCGCACACACTACAAAGCGTACACTTCTCATCATTAAAGACAACGTGGCCTCTGGCGTTTTGGAAAGACTCTCGCACCTGAATCGGGTAGAGCCTCGTTGCAGGACCATCCAACAAATTCCTCAGGACGGTGGGTAGCATCACAGGCATTGGTTCATATGCTCCTTTTGGTTTCTTATCTCTCCGTACAAGAGATGCATGGATCAATGGAGAGGACATTAACCGGCACGTCCGCCAACTGGCAACCCGGCAACAGGACCAAAACCGCTGGAAGATTGGCAAAGGTCGGCGTGCGTATCTTCATGCGTTCCAATTTGCGTGTGCCATTTCCTTTCGCATAGTAAAAGAGCTCTCCCCGTGGGGCTTCCGTGCGCATGACAGCCTCATTTGCCGGAGGATTGCCTTTTACCTTTACAGCTATTGCACCTTCCGGCAATTTTGACAGGGCCTCCAACTGCAGATCGATTGCCTGAAAGAGTTCCCTGGCTCGGACCGCCGCGCGTGCATAACAGTCCCCGGCGCTTTCCACTATTGGTTCGAAATTCAATTCCCCGTACGCATGGTATTTGGTCAGGCGGACATCTTCGGATACCCCGCTTGCCCTGAGCGTTGGGCCGACGCAGCCAAGAGATATGGCCTGCTCTTTGGTGATGATCCCTACCCCAATAGTTCTTTTTTTGACCGTATAGTCGTGTATAAGCGCATTTACCAAGGACTGGCTTTCTTTGCGCACATCCTCAAGAACACTGACAATCATCTTTTTCTGCTGTTCATCAATGTCCCGCCGCACGCCGCCAACGATGTTGACAGACTGGATAACCCTGTGCCCGGTAGTCTGTTCAAGAAGATCGAGCACTTTTTCCCTTATGCGCCAGAACTGCATGAACATGCTCTCGAAACCAAACGCATCGGCCAGCAATCCAAGCCAGAGGAGGTGGCTGTGAGTACGGGCCATTTCAGACCAGATGGTGCGCAGGTAATTGATCCTGGGGGTCAATTCGATCGGCCAAAGCCTTTCCATTGCCTCTACCACGGTTGCGCTGTGCTGATAGCTGCAGATCCCGCAAACGCGCTCGCAGAGGTAAATATTTTTGGCGTATTCATTTAATTCGCAAGCCTTCTCTATGCCTCGATGGCCGTAGCCGATAACCGGGGTAACTTCCACCACCTTCTCATCTTCATAGGTGAGCCGCAACTGTACGGGTTCGGGAAGTACCGGATGCTGGGGGCCAAAGGGGACTACAGTACGCGTAGCCATTAGTTTTCTTCTCCTTTCGGCTCATCAGCCTTCTTTTCTTTCAACATAGGCGTGGCGGGACTGTCGTGGGCTAAAAGCATATGTCCGCCGTAATCGATGGCTATGCCTTTGACCTTCAAGCCGAACAGTTCCTGCAGTTCGTTTTCAATCAGCACCACGGAAAGAGTTTCGCCCGATAAACTGGGGACTTCTTCATCTTTGGCAACCGTACACCGGAGGCCCGTCATTTCCGTGCCTCTGTCTGAGCTGAAGAAATAAGTCACCTCCATCTGTGCATCGAGATCATTACATACGGCGGTAACAAACTTGGCTCCGGCATCAAGCAATTTCTTGCCTTCACTCACTATTGCGCTCTTGTCTATTTTTGTTAGATTCTCCATCGCTGGTCCGTTACCTCGTGTTCTGTTTTGCAATGAGGGCATGTCGCCCAAAGCTGGCGCTTCTCGGTCAGACCCTGGAGCGCCATCACAACTCCATCGATAATTGCCTCCGGACGCGCTGCACAGCCCGGAATGTATACATCTACGGGTACGACTTTGTCAACGCCGCCGAGGACGTTGTAGCAGTTATGGAACACCCCGCCCGAAGAGGCGCAGGTCCCAACGGCAATTACCATTTTGGGGTTGGGGACCTGCTCATAGAGATTCTTGAGCACGCGCGCCGTACGCCTGTTCACGGGTCCGGTGATCAGCAGGACATCGGCGTGCTTTGGGTTGCCCATATTGACAATGCCGAAGCGTTCCACGTCATAGAGAGGAGTCAGACAAGCAAGCACCTCGATGTCACAGCCATTACAGGAGCTGTTATCGAAGTGCATGATCCATGGTGATTTCACGCGAGATTGTTTTATCAAACCCATTTGTCTTAAAATACCCCCTTTATGATATAGAGATAAGCAATATTGATGATTCCGAGAGTCAATCCAACCGACCAACTCAGACGCACCATCCACCGCGCTGTCATTCTGGCCGTAATGTTATCGACTACAAGTTCGAGCAGGAATGCGGCAAACGCTATCAGGAGGCCTATCCAAAGGGGATTGGCCCAGAACAGGGCTATTATGCCCAGCACGAGCACGATTTCATACCATTCCGCCAATTCATAGAGAGCCAAAAAAGGACCGGAATATTCGGTGGTAACCCCCTTTACTATCTCCTGGTGAGCGTGGTGCGAGGTGGAAATATCAAACGGGGATTTGCGCATCTTTATGGTCAAGACATACAGGACCGCGATAAACAAAGGCCACAAAGACAGGAGCAGCGGTTGCTGGTGGGTTACGATCTCGCTTATTAGAAAGGTCCCGTTTTGAGCGTAAACCGCTATTGCCAGAAGCAGGAGCACGGGCTCGTAGGCCAAGATCTGAAGCAGCTCCCTGTTGGCCCCGAAATGGGAGTAAGGAGACTTGGTGCTGAACCCGCCCAGTACCAGTGAAACACCGGCAAATCCCAGCAGGAAGACAAGCACAAGAAAATCGGACTGCAGAACGAGACAGAGCAGGCTCGCGATCATCAAAATCAGATACGCATAGATCCACACGAACTGCATATTGCTCACCGCTATGCTCTCTTTGCCCAGAAGCTTGAAGAGATCATAGAAAGGCTGCAAAATGGGGGGACCGAATCGACCTTGCAACCTTGCGGTAATCCTTCGGTCGATCCCGAAAAGCAGGCCGCCGACAATGGGAGCAAGAACTATTGTTGCGATTACTAGTATGAACTGATTCATTTCGAGATCACCCCGCATGCAATCATGATGGCCAGAAGCAAAATAGCTACAGTATTTACCCAGGGATTCAAGGCTTTTTCGCCGAGTGTTCCCTGGAAGTAGTAGCCGCCCAGTATGAACTTAGTCTTAATATCGGCTTCAGCGCACCATTCATCCGTATCGGTACCGCCTGATTGCTCGCCGCACAGATAGACCTGCCGCAACTGGGTGGACTTCAATCCGAAGAACAACATGGGCAGTAACAAGGCAACACCCAATACCAGGTAGAGCGCCCACACGGGGAAAGAGCCCCGGACCGCAGCCCCTGCCTGCATGGCTGAAGAGCCTGTCAGCACGATGTTAGCCCAGCCCGTACCGATCATGCTGTTACCGGCGATGACGTCGCTGGTGGCTGATGCGATGAAGTAATTATAAATCGGCCCGATCCCGAAACCGACGACAAAGATACCTATAAATAAAGTCCACAAGGGAACCGAGTAGCTGGGGGAAAGCTTTTCGAGCGGCCATCCCAATTTGGGTACGACCTGCAGAAGCCTTCCCAGCCATTTTGTCCAGAAAACGATGGTCAAAGCGCTTGCCAGTACAAAGAAAACTGCCGCCAGGGGAACTTTGTAGGCCGCTTCGATGGCTATCCATTTACCAAGCATCATCCCGAATGGAGGCAGGAACATGGACAGCATTCCCACTGCGGTAATGAGGGTGACAAGAGGCGCTTTGGCGGCCAGGCCCTCCATGTCTTCGATGTCGCGGCTCCATATCTGGTGCTCGATCGTGCCGGCGCAGAGGAACAGCATACCTTTGGAAATGGCATGGAAAATAATGAGCAGAATCGCTGCGGCTATTGACAACGGAGTGTTTATGCCGGCACAGGCTATGATCAGGCCCAGGTTGGCAATGGTCGAGTAGGCCAGGACCCGCTTACCTGTTGTCTGGCTGATTGCCAGCGCGGAGGTGCCAAAAAAGGTGAATGCCCCGACTATGGCTATTGCGGTGCTCAAGAGAGTTCCGGCATAAGCGGGGGCAAGCCTGAGCACCAGGTACACCCCTGCTTTAACCATTGTGCTGGAATGGAGCAGTGCTGAAACCGGCGTGGGCGCAACCATTGCTCCAAGAAGCCAGGATTGGAACGGCATTTGTGCGGCTTTGGTGCACCCGGCAAAGCAAAGAAGCGCTACCGGCAGGATCATGGCCGCACTATGCATGCCTCCTCCAATGATGTTTTGAACCGAAAGGGCCGAAGCACCGCCTTGAGTCGCGTAAAGATAAATGATGCCCAGGATGAATGCCGTTCCACCGGTGGAATTCATCCAGAGAGCTCGCGCGGCATTTTCCAGGGCTATCTGTGTCTTGTCATGCGAAATCAACATGAAGGAGCACATTGTGGTGACTTCCCAGAAAAAGTAGAGCCAGAAAAGGTTATTGGCGAAGACCAAGCCGTTCATGGCTCCCAGGAACAAAACAAGCCAGAACAGAAACCTGGACTGCCTGGACTTATCGAGATGAGCATGCTCCTCATGGTCACGCATGTACCTGATGGCGTAAATACATATAAGAGAACCGATAATGGAAATGATCAAAGTCATCACTATGGCCAGATGATCGACCACGAAAGCCGGTCTCAGGTCCGTATGGCCCTTCATAAAAAATTCAAAGTAGACAATCGGTATGATCTGGGTCGCGGAGAAAATCAGGACCAGCCGGTTGCGTAATTTAAGGCCGATTACGAGGTAGAGGACAAGAACAGCATAGTCTAGGACCGAAATGAGCGTGCCCCAATCGAAGCCTGCAGGGGGAGTATAGGTCAGGGGCCCTTTTGCGGCGAATAGGATGCTGTTTGCAATGAGCACCATAGCCGTTACAACAACAACGACCCCTCGCGCAAAATAATTGCGAATTGCGAGGATCAGAAAGCCAGCCACTACCGGTAGCAAGATGGCGATCGCCATCATTCCATCAGTCATAACCCTATCTCCTTGTAAATTTGGTCAATCTTGGAAATCTGAAACAGCGCTTGAATAGAATTGAAAATGTGAACCGGGCAACAGGAGCCTCGCCCGGATAGATCGCCGCCCCGTAGGCTTTGCACACAAAGCCCGGAGCAATTCACATCCGAGGTTCAGGCACATCTGCGAACGCGAAAAATAAATGCACCTGAACTCTTCATTTTCAGGTGGATACGCACAGAGATAGTTTTTGAAAGAGCGGAGGCTTTCATTGTTTACTGCCAATTAAAAGTTAGGCGTTGCGAAATGTCAAGTAAAACATTTCACACACCCGAGAATTTCCGCCAGAATAGATCATATTAGCTAATATGCTGTAACAACATGACTTTTGGGGTCGGGAAGAACTTTTGTAAAGGGGCGTCTCCACTTGGCGCCTGTGATCTTTCTCACCGCATTGTGCATTTTTGGGAAGGGCCAGGTGCCGAAAACTTCCGTGCGATCATTCGCGGGCCGCCGATCGTGGTCAAGTTTAGGCTGCCTCGTTCTCACCGGGTTGGGGTTTAGTCTGAGCGGATCATATTAAGCCCGGGGATGCGCATGAAATGCTGGATAGGCATTTGCGGGCGATGCAATGTGGGGGCCGGGCGTGTGTGCATGGACGGTCCGGAATCCACCCTCAATCAACCGGCGGGTTGCCTGTCGAGTATTGACCTGTTTAAAAAATATCTATATCATCAACATAGGTATCCCCTCAAGTCCATACTCGTTGCGATTCAGGCTTCCGGGGGCCCGATCGACTTAAAAGGGGGGCGCCGGGTTTTTTAACCTGCGAATCCAATCGGCTCCACTATGAGAGGGCATGAGTCATGAAATCCGCAACTTCTTCCAAAAGCCGAAAGTTCGACATAGGCATGGTGTTAAACGGGTCCTGTCTCAAGATTATAATGAAAAATCTCCCTGCCATCCAAGCCTCGGGCCTGCGATTGGTGGCGGTCGCCGATGTTCAAAAGAATGTGTTGCGCTATAAAAATGTCGAAGAATCGGGGATAAAGGT
>JBELAB010000410.1:0-2953 GCA_049509275.1 Syntrophobacteraceae bacterium
CGCCGCCGTGCGCCCTTATAAGAGGTCGGACGCGAACTGGGCACTCACAAAAGATCGTGCCCGGACTTGAAGCGTTTAACCATGTTAGAAATGCCAAGCCCGGACCTGAGCGAAGTGAGGGTCCAGCGTTCAACATGGGGCGAAATGTTCAACGCGAACCCGAATGTAGTGAGGGTTCCTCCGTGTCTGGTGAACAGGTTCGCCTTGGTATCTTTCATCCTACCCATTACCTCTCACCCATCACCTCTTACCTGCACCAATATTGTACCGCGCAGTGATTTTGCTTTGCCAAACGGCAACGAGAAACGGCAATAGAAACGGCAATAGAAACGGCAACGAGAAGCGGAAAAAAGAAAAGTGAGGGGTGCGGGGTGAGGGGTCATTGGTCCTGGCTCTTACCCATTACCTCTTACCCATCACCTCTTACCCGGACCAATATTGTGTCGCCAAACGGCAACGAGAAGCGGCAACCGTCCTCCGTCTTCCGTCTTCCTTCCTCCGTCCTCTGATAGAGAGCTGGACAGTAATATTTCAGAAATAGCAGAACATATGTAAAAAAGTCGCAGGTTTAACCTATTGGCGAGTTCTCTTGAAGAATACAAAGGGGCAATCTTTGCTTGACGCGAGCGTTTTGATCTGTACACTGACTCAGAGTCACTAGTCGAATCAACACCAAGCGAGGATGATCGCTATGGCCAATCAAGACATACTGTTCGATTGGTGGTGGAGCCAGAACGGGCCACGCGAGGGAGGTCACCTAACCATCCGTGAAATTGCAACTCGACTTGACAAAGCGAGACAAGCCAAAATAGTTCACGGGAAGACCGGAGGTCCGATTACTGAAGCTGGCTGGAATTATGCTGTCCTAACGTTCCTTACTAAGTACTGTACCACTTCATCTGAAGTCGAGCGGGAGCTGGTGGGTCTCGCTTTACCAAGCGGTAATCGCGCCGGATGGAAGAAATTCAGAGATCGCTCTGCTGTGATTAATGAATTATCAACTGCCGATCCCACCGTGGGTCCCCTGGTTCCCCCAGAGGAACATAAACCAAGTGTTGTCGGCCTGGGCGGAAAACCACCTGATGGCAATGACAGAGTTCTTTTACGACACCTGATCGCTGACCTTCAATCTGCTATCAAGAATGAAGGCATAGAGTATAGAACGCTCAAGAAAGCACTGGCGGACTTGTCGAGGCTGGGATACCAATACGACCATGCTCTTTTCCCGGATCTGGAGAACACGGAAAACTACACAGATTCAATCGGTGAATCCCCTTCAAGTCTTGCGGAAGCACTTCTTTGGAAACTTGGTAAATGGAAATCCTACAAAAAGTTTACGACCTATTACAGGGACGACAGCTTAACACCAACACAGACTGACGTGGTCTTCTACGCTTTTGCCAGACATCTTAAGGATCGAAGCAATCCGATCTACGATCAGCACGCTATTAGAGCACTCTGGGCTATTTGTGGAAATCTCAGCAATGCGGAAAAGTCCAATTGCAAATCACTTCTCTTTGATCGACATGACAGATGGAAGCAAGTCGGCTCTGGCTCTGTGACAATTGAGTGCTATGATATATATGTAAGGCACGTCAGAACTCTAATGATAGGCAGTCATGTACCTTCTCTGACTGAGCTTGACCGTCTTTTGATGCCATTAGGCCAAGCAATCAAGGGAACTACGAGCACGTATGCTGACTTTCAACGGTTATGCGGCTGGCCGATCAAAGGCTAACTTCAGGCTGGACAAGGTATTGCTTAATTCACATTTCTGATCCGACCTCCAGCACGCATTGGCTCTCCGCTACGGGTTAAACTTCCCATATCTCTCCTCGCACTTGAGAAAATGAGGCGCCAAAATCTTTGCCATTTTTGGATCATACTGAGAGTATTCAGGATTTTTCAGGGCGGAATCTGCGTCAAGAGGCGGCTCTGCGTTCGCACGGAGTCAAGTTGATGCATTATTCAGGTTTATTCGCCTGAGCCTGCAACCTGGCATGACGGGGACAACTTAACCAACTGTGGGAGGAGGTGTGTCGGAAAATCGCAAAAACCAGTTCCACGCACGTCTAACTTGCAATTTCTATTGGGAAAATTGTATGTTGTTGGTGCTTCCGGAGTGCACCAGAGATTTTTTGGGTAAGAATCCAATCTCAGCATGCAGTTTGGATGTGGACTGCAGAAGTTGGTGCATTATTCCAGATGATTCCGATGTTTCCCGGAGGTGATGGGAAATTCCCTGCCCTATGGCCGGATAAAGCCTCAGGCAAGTTCAACTGTCGGACCGGTCGCCGCGCGGAACTAAGTGACAGACCTCACACCTTACGCCCATTCGAGAAAGGAGATATGGAATTGGATACGGAGATCAATAGAAAAGTCGATGAAATTGCGTGGGCGCCCCACCCGGTTGCCCCCGGAGTTTCAATAAAGCCCCTTATCTCTTCAAAAGAGCACAATCTGAACGTCACCTGCATGCTGGTTAATGTGCCGGTGGGCAGGGAAGTCCCCGAGCACATTCATCAGAGTCAGGACGATATTCTTTTTCCCTTGCAGGGGAAAGCCGTCATGTGGGTTGAGGGTGTGGGGGACTTTAGCCTCGAGCCGGGGGTTATTGTCAGGGTTCCGAAAGGGAAGAAACATAAGATAGGTGATGTCGCTGAAGACCTGCTTTTCCATGATGTTTTCTGTCCCGCACTCATCTAACCTGATGCCCTATCCGATTACTCCACCTCGGATACTTGGTTGGGGCGAGTCTTGCCCGGGGCTTGTTATTCGTCTCAGGCAAGGCCTGCCCCTGCCGCGAAAATCTACAGCGTGCAATTACTTTTGGTTCATCCGTCAAACGGGTACTTCCAATATTTTTCACGCGAAGGCGCGAAGGCGCGAAGAAAAAAAAGGATGAGAACAGCGGTAGCCAACAGAGAGCTGAGAGACGGCTTTCTTCGTGCTC
>JBELAB010000411.1:0-2930 GCA_049509275.1 Syntrophobacteraceae bacterium
GCCGCGATAAATTTCCTTGCCCCAAGGGCGATCATCCTCTCGAGAACGAGGACCGCCTGGGGAGCGCCCAGCATCGGACCGGCAAGAGCGACGTCCGCCCCTTCATAGGCGCCGGTGAAAACATCGGAAAGATAAAGCTTATGCGTGTGCCGGAGAGGTTGTGAGAAGCAGGCCGAAAATGAAGCCAGATCTTCCGGACTGAAAACCAGGATTGCAAGGTGGGGCAGGCTTTCTTCATGTCTGCCCCTCCTCGGTTCTATCACGCATGAGTGTTCTTCAGCAGGCATATGAGAGGTCGACTTGTCATAGGTCATTTCCAGAAAACTTGGCGGGCTATTTTACTGTGTCTTGCAACGGATTTCCAGCGGGATTGATTGATTTTGACCCCCATTCGCTCATGTGATAATAGTGAACTGTTGCCTTTTCAAATTCTTCCAAACCATTATCGCCTTGTGTGCCGGCGATGTCATCGGGCCAGATGAAAAAGCTTGGGGTTAAAAACGCTTCAGGGGATACTTTTTACACTGTCTCGCTTAAAAGGCGTTTTCGTGGCCGGCATTTATTCATTATTTTACTCATCCTGGGGACGGGCTTCGGGACTTACAGAAAGATTTACAGGCCAAAGGCAAATCCTACTCAGCAAAGATCGGCAATAGAAGCGGCTGTTTCCAAACCAATGGTGGCACCGCCTCAGGCAGCAGCTAGCGCACACAAGCCCGAGGTCCCCGGCAAGTTTGAAATCCGCCATCTGGTCCTTCATTCCGGCGATACTCTGGCGGGGATTGTTGAGGCCTCCGGCATGCCTGACTCGTATTCGGATGACTGGCGCAATGCCTGCAAATCCGCCCCGCTCGACCGAATCAATGAGGGTGACGAGCTGATTTTTATACTGAGCCGGGCGGACGCTCTTCCTGTAGAGGCAGTTTACCTGCAGTCTAACGGGCCCTCCTATAGACTGAGGAAGAACTCAACCGGATGGGAATGCAGGTCCGGTGAAACCGCCGTCGGAAGCTCCGGCAAAACGGTGCGCGGCGCCTGGTCGGAGAACTTTTATGATTCATGTATCGCCGGTGGGCTGCCGGCGCCGCTTATTTCGAACCTCGCGGACATTTTCTCCTATGATATCGACTTCACATCCGACCTGAAGGATGGAGATAGCTTTTCGGCCTTTTTTCAGGAGTCTCCGATCCAATCGAGTGAAGGAAAACAGTTTCTCCTGCTTGGCGCCGAAATGAGCGTCTCAGGGAAAGTCTACCAGGCTTTTGGATTTCAGCTCCCCGATGGAACGTGGGATTACTTCGATGCAAAAGGGGCATCGCTCAAACGAGCGTTCCTGAGGAGTCC
Organism: Syntrophobacteraceae bacterium; assembly: GCA_049509275.1. GTDB lineage: Bacteria > Desulfobacterota > Syntrophobacteria > Syntrophobacterales > Syntrophobacteraceae > SbD1. The sequence goes on from JBELAB010000411.1 coordinate 1,345, forward strand.
CATCCATCATCGGCTGTTGTTGTCTGCTAAAGCGGGCAGGAATATCAAACCCGTCCTTAAGATCTACCGTCCCCGCCTTGAAATAGATTATGTCGCCCCAAGAGGGACTGAGGTCTGCGCGATCGGGGATGGGGTCGTCTCAGCCGTCCGCAAGGACGCCAAAAGAGGTCTTTATATTGAAATCCGGCACCGGGGAGGATACACGAGTTGGTACGAAAAGCTCTCCTCATGCAGGCGTGGGCTGACTCGAGGGTCGCCGGTTTCCCAGGCGGAAGTGATCGGCTCGATAGGGGCGGCCGGGGGCGGAAAATCTTATCTCAACTTCCATTTATACAAGGACGGAAAGCCTGCCAACTTCCGCACCGCAGATTTTACCCGCTCGAGATCGGTACCCAAGACGATTGTCTCAGAATTTGAAAAATCGCGGGACTTTTGTGCGGCCGCCCTGCACGGAGGAACCCCCGATGGACAAAACCATGAGATACTGTCCGGCAGAGACTGACGATGACGGATTTGTTTGCAGAAGTAGTTATAATGGGAACGGCCCTGAATAAGGGTCTTCACTACTCTATTCCCAGCCGCCTTGACGGAAAGGTGCATCCCGGGAGCAGGGTTTCGGTCGAACTGGGCAAGAGGAAAGCGGCCGGGATCGTCATCTGCGTTGAAAATTGCCTTCCGGAGCTGCCGGAGACAATCAGGATCCGTCCAATCCTGGGCACGATCGATGAACTGCCGGCCTTGCCGCCCGACCTTCTCGAGTTGTGCCTCTGGTTATCCAAGTATTATTTTTATCCCCTCGGCCAGGTATTCGATCTGGTAATTCCGTTCGGTAGGTCCGAGCCGATCGGGCGAGCACTGAACGGCCCCAGTATAAAGTTCGTTCGCCTCATCGATTCTGAAGCCTGCGAAAGCCTCAAATCCCGGAAATCAAAGGAAATAGTTCGACTGCTTCGTTTGGCAGGCGGTACGGCCTCCTTCCCGGACTTGCGCAAATGGTGTGAAAACCCGAATTATTCGCTCAAAAAACTCATCACGGCCGGCATAATCGCAGTTGAAGAGTCTCAGACAAGTCCGGCGGCTGACTATGCCGCCGTTTGTAAAGCGGGGACCGCAAGCGCCCCCTTGTCCAAAGAAGGGCAGGGGGGATTTTCAAACTTTTGGGCCCTGGAATTGACCCAGGATCAGGGCGCCGCCCTCGATCAAACAGCTCCTTTCATGGACAAACCCTGTTTCCAGCCCTTCGTCTTATATGGAGTGACCGGTAGCGGGAAAACGGAAATATACCTTCGTTTGATGGAAAAAGCTGCTCAATGCGGGAATGGGTCCCTTGTACTGGTGCCTGAAATCGGGATCAGCGCGCAAATGGAGTCGATCTTCCGAGAACGATTCGGCGCCAGGCTTGCCGTGTGGCACAGCGCTCTACCTGAAAGGGAGCGCAAGCGCGCATGGGCGGACATTCGGTCAGGCAGGAAGAACATAGTGCTGGGGGCAAGGTCTGCGGTCCTCACGCCCGTTCAGAACCTGAAACTGATCATAGTGGATGAGGAGCACGACACATCCTACAAGCAGGAAAACCACCTGCGCTA